>DATEPK010000081.1:0-10434 GCA_035273245.1 Thermoleophilaceae bacterium | reverse complement strand
GCGGTCTCGGCCCGCAGCCTCTCGGCCTCGCCGAGCGCCTGGCCGAGTGCCTCGGTGGCGGGCGCAAGCTCCTCGCGCGCGGCGGCCATGCCTGCCTGATAGCCCTCCTCGTAGCCCTGCTGGCGAGCGGCGTGACGGATGTCGTCGGCCTCGGCGCGCGCCGCGGAGAGAAAGTCCTCTGCCACCGCGTGCGGACTGATGCCCGTCGCCACGCGCGCGCCCGCAGGCTCCGGCGGAAGCTGATCGAAGGAGAAGGCGCTCTCCGGCGCCTCGACGACGCTAGACAAGCTCCTCGGCCTCCTCCTCGTCGCCGCCGCCGCGGGCGATCACGATCGCGCCGGCGTCCTCGAGGCGGCGGATGGTGCCGACGATGCGGCCCTGCGCCTCCTCGATCACGGAGCGGCGCTGAGGAGGCTGGTACTCCATCTCCTCGATGAGCATCTCGGCCCCCCGCTGCGACATGTTGCCGAGGATCTTCTGCTTGACCTCCTCGGACACGCCGCGCAGGGCGAGCGCGAGGTCCTTCTGATCGACGTCCTTCAGCACGAGCTGCACGCTGCGGTCGTCGAGTTTCATGATGTCCTCGAAGACGAAGAGGAGCATGCGGATCTCCTCCGCAAGCTGCGCGTCCTTCTGTGCGAGCGTCTCGATCACGTTGCGCTCGGTCGCGCGGTCGGCGGAGTTGAGGATGTCGGCGAGGCCCTTCACGCCGCCCGACGCCGAGTAGTCCTCGGACTTCACGAGTGCGAGCTTCTGGCGCATCACGGCCTCGACGTCCTTGATCACGTCGGGGTTCGTCTCGCTCATCTCGGCGATCTTCATCGCTACCTCGGCCTGCGTCTCCGCAGGGAGGTGCGCGAGCACCTGCGCGCCGATCGAGGTGTGCATGTTGGCGAGCACGAGCGCGAGCGTCTGCGTGGACTCGCCGGCAAGGAACGCCTGAATCTGCTCCGGCGGCGTCCGCCGCAGGAACTCGAACGGTCGCACCTCGATGATCGCCGACAGGCGGCCGATGATGTCCTTCGCGCGGTCCTCGCCGACGGAGTTCTCGAGCACCTCACGGGCGAAGTCGAGGCCGCCCTGCGCGATGTACTCGGCGGCCATCATGTGCTCGGAGGCCTCCTCGAACACCGAGTCCACGGCGTCCGGCTGCACCGCGTCGAGCTTCGACATCTCGAGCGAGAGATGCTCGATCTCGTTCTCGCGCAGGTGCTTGAACACCGCGGACGCGCGTTGCGCGCCGAGCGACACGAGCAGCACCGCGGCCTTCTGGCGGCCGTTGAGCTTGCCGGGCGTGAGCGCCTTGCTCTGCGGGATGTCGAGAGCCTCGGACATCGCCTACGCCTCGTTCATCCAGATGCGGACCTGCTGGGCCACACGGTCGGGTGCACGGTCGGCGAGCTCCTCGACTCCCTTCTTGGTGGGGGACTCGACCGCCACCGGGATCTGACCCTCGGTGCTCGCCTCGAGCTCTGCGAGCGAGGTGGGAGCCTCGATCTCGTTGAGCCACGTGGGCTTGCGCATGAGGGTCTCGTCCTCGCGCTTCTTGAGGTGGCGCATCATGAAGAACAGGAAGGCCATGAGGGCGAGGCCCATCAGGACGTACTTGGCGTAGCCGATCGGGTTGAGCGGCGTCTTCGGCGTGGTGGGAGCCGGCTGCTTGGCAAACGCGACCTGGCTCACCGTGATCGCGTCACCGCGCTTGGGCGTGATGCCCGCGGCGGCGCCGAGCGCCGACTGAAGCTGTGCGACGGTGGCCGGCGGGATCGACTTGTCCACGAGCACCGCCACGTCGAGCTTGTTCACCGTGCCCGGCGCGACCTTGGTGTGCGACACCGTCTTCGACACGCCGAAGGTGTCGTCCTGGACCTTGTTGTTGTAGTTGTTGCTGCCGCCGCCGGCGCCCGCACCCGCGTAGCTCGGGATGTTCGCTCCCGCGCCCGCGGTGCCGGAGGCGCCGCCGCCGCCCTTCAGGAGCTCGTTCTGCTTGTGCGAGGTGAGCGGCACGCCCTTCTTCGCGTATACGAGGGCGTCCTTGCTCGTCTGGTCGACGTTCAGGTCCGCGTTCACCTGCACCGTGCCCTTGCCCGGGCCGACGGTCTGGTCGAGCAGCGACTGGAGCTGCGCGCCGAGCTGCTGGTCGTAGCGGGACTGCGCGGCCTCCTTGAGGCTCGCGCTCGGGCCGCTGCCGAGCGAGTCGGCCGTGGGCCACAGGAGCTGGCCGTTCGAGTCCGTGATCGAGACGTTCTGGAGGGTCAGGCCCTGCACGCCGCCCGACACGAGCTGCGCGATGCCGCGCACCGCGTTCGGGTCGAGCGCGCTGCCGCCGGTGTCGAGCAGCACCGATGCCTTGGCGGTGGAGTTGGCGTCGCTGAAGAGCTGCTCCTGCGGGAGCACGAGGTTCACCTGCGCGCCCGTCACGCCCTGCACCTGGCCGATGGTCTGGTCGAGCTCGCCCTCGAGGGCGCGCTGATAGGTCACCTGCTGCTGAAGGTTGCTGGCGCCGAGCTTCTGCTTGTCGAACAGCTCGAACCCGGGCTGGCCGCTCTGCGGCAGTCCCTGCTCGGCGAGCGCCACGCGCGCCGACGCCGTCTGGCCCGAGTCCACGGCAATGCCGGTGCCGTTGTTCACGAGCTTCCACTTGACGCCCTTGGTGTCGAGGGCCGCAGTCATCTTGCCCGTCTGGGCGGGGTCGACGCCGGTGGCGATCGTCGAGTAGCTCGGCGAGGTCGCCATTTTCATCAGCATCACCGCGACCAGCACCACACCGAGTGCCGCCACCGCCATGCCAATCTTGCCCTTCGTGCTCGTGTTCTGGATGAGGGATCCCATTTACCTAGACCTGTGTGTGGAAGATGTCGGACTCGGCCTCGATGGCCTTGGTGCGAATCTGCGACGCGAGCTGCATCGCGAGCTTGGCCCGCTCCACCGACATCTCCACCGACGCGGGGTCGCTGGCGGTGCCGGCGGCGAGCTGCTGGGCCGCATCGGCGGCCTGGCTCTGCTCGCCCGACAGGCTCGAAATCGCCTGCGTGAGTGCGCCGCCGAAGCTCTGCCCGCCGCTCTGCTGGCCGGGCGTCGCGGTGGGCGACTGGATCTGCCACTCAGGCCCCTTCGCGACGATGCTGGGATCGATCGGGAGGGGCATCAGCGGAGGATGTCGAGAGACTTGGTGTACATGGACTTGGCGGTGGACATTGCGGTCACGTTCGCCTCGTAGGTGCGTGACTCGGTGATGAGGTCAGTCATCTCCTCCACCGGCTCGACGTTGGGCATGCGCACATAGCCCTGCGCGTTGGCGTCGGGGTGACCGGGGTCGTAGACGAGCTGGCCCTGAGTCGCGTCCTGCACGATGCCCGCGACCTCCACGCCGCCGGGGGCGGTCTGCGAGGTCGAACCCATGACGCCGGCGAGCGCCGCGCCGAAGCTGCCGCCGCCTGCCTGCTGAAGGACGACCTCCTTGCGCTGGTACGGGCGGCCGTTCGCGCCGCGCGTGGTCTGTGCGTTGGCGAGGTTCTCGGACGTGACGTCCATCCGCAGCCGCTCGGCGCTGAGGCCGCTGGCCGAGATGTCGAGCGAGTCGAAGATGCCCATCAGGCACCCCCGCCCATCGCGCTCTGAAGGATGTCGAGGCGCGCCTTGGCGACCGTGATCAGCGACTCGTAGTCGAGGCCGTTCTCGGCGAGCTTGGCCGACTCGGTGTCGACGTCCACGCTGTTGCCGTCCGGCTGCATCGGAGCCGACGCGTCGGTCTGGACGCTGAACTGAAGACTGTCGGGGTTCTGGCCATCCGCCATCGCGGACTGGAGCGCGGACTCGAAGTCCACGTCCTGGCGCTGGTAGCCGGGCGTGTTCGCGTTCGCGATGTTGTTGGACAGCGCCGTCTGGCGAAGTCCGGCGCCCCGGATGGCCGCGCTGAGAGTGAATTCGGTGTTGTCGAACAGAGACATGGATGCCTTTCGCCGCCCATCCATGAGCTCGCCGACCGCCAATCCGTTGGGGTCGCCCGGGTTGATCGGCAGCGCTTGCCGCCGCTTTAGCGAGTCAGCCGGCGCTGTCGACGAGCTTGCGCCGCTCGAGGGCGGGCGCGTAGCCGCGCACCGCGCTGCGGCCGCGCTCGATGCGCCCGAGCTGCTGCTTGACGATGGCGATCGCCTTCGCCAGCTCGGCGGACACCTGCCGCTGAAGCTCGGCCGTGCGGTCGAGCGCGGGCAGCGCGTCCCGGGGCGCCTGCTCAGGGAGCCGCGCCATCAGCGCCCGGCGGCTCTCGTCGAGCTCCGCCAGCTTCTCCCACTCGCCGGCGCGGACGAGCGCGAGCTCGGTCCGAGCCAGCTCCGCGAGCTGCTCGTAGCGGTCGCTCAGGCCCCGGCGATCTGACGCCACGCGTCCCCCACGGTGTCGAGGATCTTGGAGACCTCCTCGATCATCTCCGGGCTGCGCTTGAGGCGTGCCTGCATGAGGTGGCGCTTGCTGAAGACGTAGAGCGAACGGAGGTTGGATGCCACCTCGCCACCCGCTGACATGTCGAGCGTCGCGTTGAGCTCGTCGATGATGGCCTCGGCCCGCTGGAGCCGGTTGTTGGTGGACTCGATGTTCCCCTCGCGCATCGCCACGGCCGCCTGGTACAGGAAGCGCCGGATGCCGTCGTACAGCATCACAACGAGGCGCTCCGGCGGTGCCGTGAGAATCGCGCTCTCCTTGTAAGCCTGAGGAGCGAGTGTGGGGTTCATCGAGGGGATCTCCGTTCTGGGGAGTGGATCGCCTCAGTAGTCGGCCGAAGGCGGCCGAGTTTGAGCCCTAGCCGTTGGCCGAGAGCCCGGAGATCTCGCCCATGAGCCACTGCTGCTGGCTCTGGCTCGACGACAGCGCGGTCTCCATCGCGGCGAACTGCGCCTGCAGCCGCTGCTGGGTCTGCTGGAGGTTGTCGTCCATGTCCGAGATCTGGTTGGCGAGGTCGCTCAGCTCGTCGCCCACCTGGGTCTGCTGCGATGCAAAGTCGCCGTTCGAGGGGTCGAGCTCCGGAGCGACCAAGGCGTCGAACGCCTGACCGAAGCCGTTGCCGCCGAGCGTCGCGCCCAGGAGCTTCTGGACGCCGTCCGGGTTCGAGTCGAGCATCGAGTCGAGCTTGTCGGCGTCGAGGGTGAGCTTGCCGGACACGGAGTCCTGGTTGATCGTGCCATCGCCAGTCGTGTCTCCGGTGGAGATGCCGATCTCGGACAGCAGGTTCAGGCTCGAGTCGCTGCCGATCGGGCTCATCATCAGGTTCCGCAGGTTGTCCTGGATGTTCTCGAGCATCGGATCGCCGAAGAACAGGCCCTTCACGAGATCGCTCGGGGATGAAGCGTTTACCACCGGCTGGTCATTCAGCTTCGAGTTGAGGTCGTCCATCACCGCGTTGTACTGGCTGATGAAGTCGGTCACCTTCCCGTGGATCGCGGTCTTGTCCGGCGCCGGCGAGCCGACGATCACCGTCACCGGGTCGGTGCTCGCGGCCTTGAAGGTGAGTGAGATGCCGGGGATCGCGTCCGTCACCGTGTTCGAGTCGGCATAGCGGGGCGTGCTGCTGCCGTCCACGTAGTACATGGCGTTGAGGTTCGTGAGCGTGGAGTCCGTGCCGGCCGTGGAGCTCACCTGCGCGAGCTGTGAGCTCGAGACGCTGAGGCTGCTGCTCGAGCCAAGTGTGCCGCTCGTGATGACGAGCTGGTTGTTCGCGTCCTTCGACGCGGTGGCGCCCACCCCGCTCGTGCCGTTGATGGCGCTGATCACATCGTCGAGGGTCGCGCCCGCGTTGATCGACACCCCCACGCCGTTGACCGTGACCGTCTGCGGATTGACCGCGTCGGCGGTGTAGCTGAACGTCTGGCTCGCGCCCGTCGCGGCATTGGCCTTCGCATCCGCGGTGATCTCGGACAGTCCCGCCGTCGAGTCGGCCGCCAGCGAGAAGTCGCCGCTCGAGCCCGGCGTCTTGCTCGACAGGACGAGCAGCTTGTTCTGGCCCGTCGGGTCGTTCGGATCGGTGATCGAGGCGGCGTACACGGGCAGGCTGCTGCCCGAGTTGATCGCGCTCACCAGGTCATCGACGCTGGTGCCGGCGGCGACCGTGAGGGTCTTGCCGCCTCCGAAGTCGAGCAGCGTGTCGCTCCCGCTCGACGTGTAGTTGTAGGTGCGCTGCTGCGAACTGGCCAGACGGGCGACAGTGATCTGAGTCCCGCCCGTTCCCGCGCCGGAAACGCGCGTGGCGGTGACCTTCGTCGGATCGCTGGTGTCGACCGTCTGGGTGTCCGCAAACAGGGTCGGGTCAGACAGTGCGTCCGCCGCGTCCTTGAGGTTCTGGAGCTCGCTCTCGATCGCGGTGAGCGCGGACTGGCGCGCCTGGTCCTGGGTCTGCCGGTTCTTGAGCGCGACCTCGGGCAGCGAGTTCACCTGCATCAACGCGGACACGATCGAGCTCGTGTCGAGCCCGGATGCGAGTCCGGTGAGCGCGAGGCTCTGGTTCGTACCCGTTGCCAAGGCGCTTTCCCGCTCAGTCGAGCGTGGCCCCCGATGCGACCTCGAGCGCCTTCGACGGCGGGATCGTCCTCAGGACGTTGCCGTCCAGGTCACGCACCTGAATCTGCACGCGCTGCGTGGTCTTGTCGTATGCGAAATGGAGCTCGCGGCCCTGGCTGCGAAGCTCATCGACCCGCTGTGACGCGGCGTCGATCTGGTCGTGCAGCTCCGCTGGGGGGCTGCTGGGAATCATGTCCACCTGCACCGCGTTGTCCTCCCTGGTCGCGGCTACCGGCTTGTCCGTGCGCTGGGTCGCCTGTACGGGCATCACATGGTCCGCACCGTTGACGGGTGGCACTTCGAAGCTCATTTCCTAACGCCCTCCTTGTGAGGAGTCTGGATCCGGTCCATAAGCTGGACCGCGATTGGTCTGTGGGGTGTATTCGGTCGCCGCGTCAGAAACTTGACACATGAGTTTCAGGCGGCAGTGGCGATCGCACCGAGCAGGCGGTCGGCGCCCGCGTGTCCGGGATCGAGCTCTCGGGCCTGCTCCGCGAAGAAGCTCGCGTCCTCGAGCAGTCCACGGGAGGCGGCCACCTGAGCGAGGCCGAACATGGCCCGTGCGTCCGGCCCGGCGGTCTCGACCACGGCCACCCACTCGTCTCCGGCGGACTCGAGGAACCCGCGGCGCAGGTACATCGCGCCGAGGAGCTCGCGCTGCTCGCGCCACGGGAGCCCCACGCGCTCGACCAGGGGGACGAGCTCCGCGAACGCCTGCACCTCGTGCACTCGCAGCAGCGCCTCCAGGGTCACGCACAGCAGGGCGCCGGCCTCGAGCGGCAGGCCGTCGGCGGGCGCCTCGGCCGTGCGAAGGTCATACCAGGCGCGGAAGAACGCGAGGTCGGCGCGATGCATGTTGGCCGCCTCGGCCCGGTCGAGCGCCAGCTTGGCGCCGTCGGCGTCGCGGTCCATGATGCGCGCGAACAGCTCGCTTCGGAGCGCCACCTGCGCGTACCCGCTCTCGGGCTCCACGCCTGTGACGGCCTCGGCGGCCTCGCTCCAGCGGCACTGGGAGAGCAGCGTCTCGGACAGCGCCACTCGTGCGGCGTCGCTCGATGGCTGCTTCGCGAGCAGGGCCCGGAACTGCGCCTCGGCCGCCTCCGCGTGACGCTGCTCGTAGAGCGCGCTGCCGAGCATGAAGTGGACGTTCGGCGTGAGCTTCGCGACGACCGACTCGATCATCGCGACGACCTCGTCGGGCGCCGTGCCCTGCGCCAGCATGATCGCTCCGAGCGGGTGAACCGCCCCGAGGAAGCCGGGGTGGCTCTCGAGGCTTTCGATCAGCAGTCGCTGGCAGGACGGGTAGTCGCCCTGTTCGCGGCGGATGTCGGCGAGCATGCCGAGCGCCAGGTAGCTGCCGCAGCCCACCATCGGCGAGTAGCGGCTCGGCGCGTCGCCCATCTCGAGGCAGCGCTCCACAAGCTCGGCGGCCTTCTCGAGGTCGCCCTCCTCGCGGGCACACTGGGCCTGCTCGAACACGAGGTCGGTGAAGCCGGGGAAGATCTCCAGGCCCTCGTCGGCGCGCTCGCTCGCCCGCTTGCGGTCGCCGGTGCTGCGGAGCGCCTTCACGAGCCGGTTGGTCAGCGAGGGGACGAAGCCGTAGGAGATCATCTCCGGGTCGCCGCGGAGCAGCATCCACGCGCGCTCGAACTCATAGAGCGCCCGCTGTGCGTCGCCGGCCGCGGCGTACTCGGAGCCGAGGTTGAAGCAGAGGAAGGCGGTCGGCTTGCTCTCCTCGAGCTGGCGCTCGAGCAGCTCGATGTTGCGACGCGACTTTTCCTTCGCGTCACGCACGGCGCCGAGGTAGCCGTAGTGCTCGATACGCACCGACGGCTGCCCGATGCGCTCCGGCATGCCGCCGGGCAGGCAGTGTGCGATCTGCTCGTGGATGCGGCCCTCGAAGCGGTACTCGGGACGGTTGCGGTACATGCGCAGCGTGTTGTGGTTCACCGCCATGCCGTCGTCGAGGTCGCCGGTGAAGTTCGTCTCGACGAAGAAGAAGGCCTCGCGCCAGGTCTCCCCGGCCATCTCGCGCAGGCGCGGCGCGTCCTCGCGCACGAGCACCTCGTCCGCGTCCAGATACAGGAACCAGTCGCCGGTGGCCGCTTCGAGTGACAGGTTGCGGGCCTCAGCGAAGTCGCCCGTCCACTCGTGGTGGAGCACACGCGCGCCGAACGACTCCGCGATCTCGACGGTCGAGTCGCTCGAGCCGGTGTCGACGATCACCATCTCGTCGACCGCGTCATGGACCGCCTCCAGGCAGCGAGGCAGCATCTCCTCCTCGTCCTTGACGATCATCACGAGGCTGATCTTCATGT
This sequence comes from Thermoleophilaceae bacterium, assembly GCA_035273245.1. Lineage (GTDB taxonomy): Bacteria > Actinomycetota > Thermoleophilia > Solirubrobacterales > Thermoleophilaceae > JAICJR01. The sequence continues at coordinate 1,567 of DATEPK010000081.1, read as the reverse complement.
CCTTGGCCGGCACGGCTGCGGCGGCCACCTTCTCGACGCGACGGGCCAGCGGCGGCACCGCCAGCGATATCGCCGGCGGCAGCTGGGAGATCAGATCGACGTTCTTGCGGCGGCGGCGCGCGATCTCGTTCAGGTTGCGGGCCACGTGGGGAAGCTGCACGTCGAGCCGGCGAGCGGCCTTGAAGAGCTGCTCGGCCGGCTTCAGGGCGCCGAGCTCGTAGAACGCGACTCCGACGTAGTTGAGGAGCACGGGCTCGCGCGGCTCCTCCTCGAGGATCTCCAGTCCGGCGCGCGCAATCACGAGCCAGACCTGCGCGACCGAGCGCGGCGGGATGGCCTTCATGGCGCCCATGCCGGCCTCGATCAGAGTGGTACGCGAGCGGAAGCGGCGATGGGGGTTCTCGTCCTCCGTGGCCTGCGCGAAAAGGTCGCGATAGGTGTTCAGGTCGCCCTTCATCAGAGCCGCGCGCGCGAGGGCGGACAGCTCCAGCGGCGAGCGGCGGGCGGTCTTGGGAGCGGACGCGGTTGTGAGTCGAAGAGCCATGGGAAACGTGACCTCCTGGAGGGACGGACCCCCCGGTGATCGACCAGCGTCCGCGAACCCTGAGCCCTCGACGAGGTTACGAGCGGATTTACCTCGATAGGGGGATGAAGACGCGCCATAGGGGGGCCGATACAGCCATGTCCCGGCAGCGAGAGGGACGCTCACGGCCCAGGAGGCAGTTAGAGGGCCGTCACCTTGATCCATGTCCCTCTGGCAGGGGAACCGAGACCCTCAAAGGAGTTCTAAACCCATGCAATCCGACAAGAGTCGCCGCCGTATCTCGCCCGACGACGCTTTGAAGCTCTGGCAGGAGTACCGCAAGTCGAACGATCCTCGGCTTCGCGATCGACTGATCATGACCTACGCCCCGCTCGTGAAGTACATCGTCTACAAGAAGATTCGCGAGCTTCCGGCCCGCTGCGAGGTTGAAGACTTCATCTCGTGCGGTCTCGAGGCGCTCATCAACTCGATTGACCGCTACGACCCCGAGAAGGGCGCGACGCTCGAGCAGTTCGCCTGGACCCGCATCCACGGCGCCGTGCTCGACGAGCTTCGCCGCCAGGACTGGGCGCCGCGCTCGCTGCGCCGCTGGGAGCGTGACATCGCCCGCGCGCGTGAGAGCTTCATCGCGCTCCACAACCGCCGTCCCACCCGTGAGGAACTGGCCGAGTCCCTCGCCACCACTCCGGAGGAGCTCGCAACCCGCGAGCACGAGATCTCAGCGTCCGAGGTCACCTCGCTGAACACGCTCGTGATCTCCGACGAGGAGACGACGGTCGAGCGCATCGACACGCTCGTGTCGAACGACTCGCGCCTGGATCCGGAGCGCGCCTCGGCCGCCACGGAGGCCAAGGAGAAGTTCCGCCACGCGTTCGCCAAGCTGCCGGAGCGCGAGCGCGAGGTTGCGGTGCTCCTCTACGTGAACAACCTGACGCTGCGCGAGATCGGCGACGTGCTCGGCGTGTCCGAGAGCCGCGTCTGCCAGATCCACGGGCATTTGAAGCGGAAGCTGAAGGATCAGCT
>DATEPK010000080.1:0-9249 GCA_035273245.1 Thermoleophilaceae bacterium | reverse complement strand
CAGCTTGGCGTTCTTCACCGTGGCCGTCGTGCCGCCTGGCTGAGCGAGGGTGATCTTCAGGCGCGCGGGCAGCTTGTGGAACTTCTTCAGCAGCTTCTTGCCGGTCCTGTTGAGGCTGACCGTGATCGTGCGGCGCTTTCCGGCGTCGATCGTGAACTTCACGCGGCCGACGGCCACCGTCTTCTTGCGCAGCTTGGGGCGTTTGGCAGCTGATACGCCGACAAGCGTCCTGCCGCGCAACCGCTCCGTCGTGGTGAGCGCCGCCTGGCCGCTGCAGCTCGACACCGTGCAGGCGAGCGTGAAGCGCACGCCGGCCGGCAGCCGATGCAGTCCGCCGGCGAAGGCGAGGTGGGCGCTGGGCGCGGGGTTCGGCGCCGCCGGCGGCACGTAGTTGACGGTGATGTGGCGCTGCGAGGTGTTGCCATCGCTGTTCGTGGCCAGCGCCGTGATGGTGTTCGCACCCGGAGCGAGGCCCACCGCGTGCGACCACGAGCCGGCCGCGCCCGCCGGCACAGCCGCGCCGTTCACGCTGAGCGACGACAGCTGCACGGCATCCGAGGCGGTCCCGCTGACCGTCACGCTCGGCGTGCTGGTGGTGGAGCCGTCGGCCGGGGACGCGATGGTGAGCGCCGGCTTGAAGGACTCCTCGGCGGCGGCCGCGGCGGACCGGACGTCCGGCATCGCGTGGTTCTGCTCGTATGAGAAGCGCAGCGTGACCGACCCGCCTGCCGGCACCGTGCGCTGGTAGGGCATCACCCATTCCGGGTCGTAGCCGTTGTCGTCGCTGTAGACGAACTGCGCTGGTCCGTCCGGCGCGCTCGCGTAGCTGATCGCGCCCTGCCCGTAGACACCACCGGAGTCGGGCGTGGTCGAGTCGTCCTTGATCAGGATCGAGCCCGCGCCAGACGGGAGCGTGACCGTATCTCCGGCGTCATGCGTGACGAACGACGAGCTGCCGGGGAACAGGAAGGACGATCGGTTGCTCGTGACCCCGATCTGCTCCTCGTACGTCAGGTCGAGCGAGTGCTGGTGCCCATCCGTGGAGAGCCACGCGTCGGTCATCGCGATCACGCTGTTCTCGTGGCTCACCTGCCACGTCCGCTCGAGCTCGATGCCCGTCGAGCTGTACGTGGAGCATGGGCCGTCGTCGCATTTCACGTACGGCTCGGTGTCGTGGATGGTCAGGTCGCCGCTGGCCGGGTCAAACGAGTACGAGTAGGTCGCGGACGGCGATCCGGCATTCCCGTTTGCCGTGTCCGGGTCGTATGCATCGACGTTGTCCACCCGCACGTCGGAGTGACCGGAGTCGCTCTGCGAGTTCGTGCCGCTGTAGAGGGCCCCGACGCCCGCGAAGAACTGGGGGCTCCGGGTGAGATCGGCCGGATTGTCGACGGATGACCAGTAGAGGCCCTCCTCATCAGGAGCGGCGATGTCCAGCTCGCCGAGCTCGGCCACGGGATACGCCAGGAAGGTCTGGAGGCGACCACCGCTGGTCGTTCTGGTCGTCTGCCCCACGAACGTCTGTGGCCCCGTATAGGACGAGGACTGGCCTGGCGGATACTGGGTCGTGTCGCCGTGCGGGACGGCGCGCATGACGCACGGGATCGAGGTCGCGCTGGCCAACGAGATCGGGGTGGAGAACGCACCGGCGGTGACCGTCACGTTCGTGGCAAGGTGGGCCGGCGTAAGGGTGCCGTAGTCCGGATTCGGCGGGTAGTAGCAGTTGATGTCCACCGCTGTGGGCCCGTTTGCGGTTCCCGAGACGGTGGGCGACGCGCCCGGATTGTTCAGGTCGTAGAAGACGCGGTAGGGACTCGCGGGCGAGGTGATGTTGGTCTCGGAGACGAGCGCCGACGCCGGCCGCGGCAGTGCGAGCCCGAGCAGCACAGCGAGCGCCGCGACGGCAATCGCAAGCATCGGAAGTCGGGGCCCCTGCACAGGGCCGGGGACGGTACGCGAGCCCACGCCCCCTTTCTTAACACGGGTGGGCTCGAATTGTTGGTCCGAAAAAAGACAGCTGGGTGGGGGCCCAGGGCCACGAAGAAGACCAAGCGTTAGCGCGCCGTCCGTTGCAGGAGGACGCGCGGCGGTTGGCGAAGGCTTTCTCGATGGCTTTGCGGGCAGCCGTTGTCGCCGTCGTGATGTGCGGCTGCCTCGCCGTGGCGGCGGTCGCTGAAGGTGCGGGCAACGTGAACGTTGCCGCGCTTCAAGTTGCCCTGCAGGCGCGCGGCCTGTACGCCGGCACGATCGACGGCATCTCGGGCGCCGGCACCGCGCGCGGCGTACGAGCGCTCGAGCGACGCGCCGGGCTACGGGTGGACGGCGTCGTCGGCCCGCAGGTGCGACGCGCGCTCGGGCGGCTTGGGCGCCACCCACTCGGCAGCCGTCCCCTCCGGCTCGGCGACGTCGGCTGGGATGTGTCCGCGCTCGAGTTCAGGCTCGCGTGGCGGGGCTTCCCGTCCGGCAACTTCGACGGCGGTTTCGGGCCCCAGCTGCAGGCCGCCGTGGAGGGCTACCAGCGCTGGGCCGGACTGCCGGTGGATGGCGTCGCCGGTCCCGCCACGCTCGGGTCGCTTCGCGCGCACCCGATACCGGTTTCGCCCCTAAGGCTGGCCAGGCCGATCGGCGCTCCGATCGGCGACGGCTACGGCCCACGCGGCAACCGCTTTCACTCAGGTCTCGACTTTGAGGCCGGCACCGGCGCCGGTGTGCGCGCAGCCGGCGGCGGGGTCGTCGCGTTCGCGGGCTACAACAGCGGCGGCTACGGCAATCTGGTGGTGCTGCACCACTCGCTGGGAGTGTCCACCTGGTACGCGCACCTCTCGCGGATCGACGTCCGGCGCGGCGAGCACGTCGGCACGGGCGCTCTGATCGGCCGTGTTGGCGCCACAGGCGACGCCACCGGGCCGCACCTCCACTTCGAGGTGCGCCTGCGGGGCGCGATAGTGAATCCGCTCACCGCTCTCGGCTGACCGCGCTACGGCAGCCGGCAGGTGATCTTGCCGGCGTACTCGGGGCTGTCCGGCAGCGGCTCGAAGCGTGTGACGAGACAGGTCCCGTACTTCGTACCTATCGGTTCGCCCACCGCAGGCGGCTGCGACATCTCGATCTCGTCGAGGTCCGTCCAGTTCAGCCCTTCGATCACAAGCGCGAATCTGGCCACGTGCGCATCATCGCATCGCGACGAGACCAATCATGGCTGCTCTTCTCAGCTCTCGACCGAATCCCGCTCCGCCCACTCGAGGAGCGGCTCGAGGGAGAACACCGCTTCGTCGATTCCGGCGTACAGGTCGCCGAGTTTCGCGAAGCGCTTCGGCACCGTCGCGATCGTGAAGTCGCGCGGCTCGGCGTCGTCTATCTCGGCCCAGGCGATCGGTGTCGACACGGTGCCCTCCGGCACGCCGCGCACGGAGTAGGCGCTCGCGATGGTGTGGTCGCGGGCGTTCTGGTTGTAGTCGACGAAGACCTTCTTCGGGTCGCGGTCCTTGCGCCACCAGACAGTGGTGGCATCTTCGGGGCAGCGCCGCTCGACCTCTCGCGCGAACGCCAAAGCGGCGCGGCGAACGTCGTCGAATCCCCAGCGCGGGTCGATCCGCACGTAGATGTGGATGCCCGAGCCGCCCGAGGTCTTCGGCCACCCCGTGGCGCCGATCTCATCCAGCACCTCGTGAGCCACGTGGGCCACGCGGCGCACGCAGTCGAGCCCGCACTCGGGCATTGGGTCGAGGTCGATGCGCCACTCGTCCGGCTTCTCCGTGTCCGCGCGGCGCGAGTTCCACGGGTGGAACTCCACCGTCGACATCTGCACCGCCCAGATCACGTGCGCCACGTCCACAACGCACAGCTCGTCCGCGCTGCGCCCGGACGGGAAGTCCACGTGCACCGTCTCGAGCCACGGCGGCGCGCCCTTGGGCACGCGCTTCTGGTGCACCTTCTCGCCATCGACGCCGTCGGGAAAGCGGTGCAGCATGCACGGCCGCTCCCGCAGCGCGCGCACGATGCCGTCCGCCACGCTGAGGTAGTACTGGGCGAGGTCGAGCTTGGTCTCTCCGCGCGCGGAGAAGTACACGCGGTCCGGGTTGGAGATCCGGATCGTCTTCCCAGCGGCCTCGAGCTCGACTGCGGGGGTTTTCGGCATGGCGGTGTCCATGTTGGACCAGACCGCCCCGCCGGCGCGAATTAATCGTTGCGTCTACGTGACGACGGGCTCCACGTCACTCGCGCTGTGGGGCGCCGCCTCGCCCGCCCCGTCCGAGAAGTAGTCGTCGAGGCGGATGTTGCGCCACACGTCCTCCGGCACGTCCGCCACCTTCTGGAACGGCAGCCCGACGGGCTTAGTCGCGTCGATGATCCACTTGGCGTCGAGCGCGCCCGGCTTCGTCTCGTCGGTGATGTCGTAGGCCGACGGATCGAGCTCGCACGTGTAGCACTCGGGAATCACGATCACGTCCTTGTCCGCGCGCACGCGCGTGGCGACCGCCCACATCACCTGCGTCTCGTCGTACGGATCGATGTCGTCGTCCACGATCACCGCGAGCTTCACGAACGGGTCGGCGCCGAGGGCGGTGAGCCCCGCGTTGCGGGCCTGGCCGTCGTACTCCTTGCCGATCGACACGTACGTGGCAAAGCGGCAGCACGCCGAGAACGGCATGCACACGCTGCGCACCGACGGCACCACCGCGCGCACCTTCGCCAGCATGTTGGCCTCGCGGCCCACCATCCCGATCAGGTTGTGCTCGGGGTGCGCGTTGAAGATGTCCTGGTAGATCGCATCGCCGCGGCGGGTGATCGCCGTGACCTCAACCACGTGCGCGTCGTGCCCCGGTCCGAGGTACCAGGTGAACTCGCCGAACGGCCCCTCCGGCTTGCGCACGTGCGGCAGCATGCGGCCCTCGATCACGATCTCGGCGTCGGCCGGAACCATCAGGTCGAGCGTTTCGGCCTTCGTCATTCGCACCGGCTCGCCCGCCAGGCCGCCGGCAACCTCGATCTCGTCGTGCTCGAGCGGCCCGCGGTACTGCGACGCCATGTACATCGTCGGGTAGTGCCCGATCACGATCGCGATCTCGAGCGGCTCGTCGCGTTCCTCATGCTTGTGGTGGAGGTGCCAGATGTGCGAGTAGGCGCCCGGGTCGAGCCGCATCTCGCGCGGCCCGATCACCTGGATCCGGTAGATGCCGGCGTTGTAGATGCCGGTGTCGGGATCCTTCGCCACGGTCACGCCGCTCGAGATGTACTCGCCCCCATCGTCCGCGCAGTGCACGATGTTGGCGATCCGCGTGACGTCGATCTCGTCGCCGGTCTGCACGATCTCCTTCACCGGCCCGGTGTCCACCGTCTCGGGCGGGATCCTCGTGCCCTGCTTCTTCTCGTACGCGGCGGCGACGCCCTTGCTGTCTGAGTCGAAGAGAAGCGCGAGCCGGTCGCGGCTGCCGAGCGCGTTGCCGAGCACGGGCACGTCGCAGTCCTTCACGTTCTCGAACATCACCATCGGGAAGCGGCCCTCGTCCTGGAACTTGCGGAGCACTCCGGTGAGCTCGAAGCGGGGATCCACCTCGCGCGAGGTGCTGAGGTACGAGCTCGGGTAGGCCTCTTCGACCTGATTGATGAACGTCCGGAGGTCCTTTGGCATCTGTGCTTCTCCTATCGGGTCGAGTGGCTATGCGCCGGCAAAGAGCGTGGTCACGCCGCCGTCGACGACGATCCCCTGGCCAGTGATGTACGAGGCCTCGCCGGACAAGAGGAACAGCGTGGTGTAGGCGACGTCCCATGGCGTTCCGCGCCGGCCGAGTGGCAGTGGGATGCGGCCGCGGTCGCGCGCGTCGGGTGGCGCGCTGGCGGCGCCGAGCGGCGTGTCGATCACGCCTGGGAGGACTGCGTTCGCGCGGATCTTGCGAGGCGCGCCCTCCATCGCGACGTGGCGCATCACGCCCAGAACCGCCGCCTTGGCCATGTCGTACGCGGGGATCCCGATGCCGGGCAGGAAGGCGGACATCGAGGACATGAAGACGATTGACGAGCCCTCCTCGAGCACGTCCAGCGCGTGAGTGGAAAGCAGCGCGTGCGAGCGGACGTTGACGTGGAAGAGACGGTCCCAGTCCTCGGCCGAGGTGGAGGCGAGGCCGAACGGCCCGAGGATGCCGACGTTGAGCACGAGCCCGTCGAGCCCACCGAGCGCCTCGGCCGCGTCGGCCACGAGCCTGCGGCAGGCGTTCGGGTCCGCCACGTCCGCCTCGAGCACGTGGGCGCGCTGATCGCTCTCCTCGGCTATGAGGTCCGCGGTGGCCTGCGCGGCGCCGGCGTCGCGGTCCGCGCATGCCACGCTGCCGCCCTCGCGCGCCACGAGTGTGGCGATCGCGCGGCCGTTGCCGATCTTCCCCTCTTCCTGGCCGTCGTAGCGCGCGGTGCCGGCGCCCACGACGAGGACGCGCCGGCCGGCCAGACGGTCGCGCGCGGCAGCCTGGCCGCTCGCCTCAGCCGGCTCGATCAGCGAGGTCAAGCCGTGGCCCCCAGCGGCTCGGTCCGGAATCGCGGTGGGGCGACGAAGCCGCCGATCACATCCGCGGCGCGGCGCGCGAGGTCGATCGCGGTGCGGTCCTCGAGGTAGGGAGCCACGATCTGCAGGCCTACCGGGAGGCCTGCAGCCGTGGTCCCGACCGGTGCAGACACTGCCGGCAGCTCCGCGGCGCCCGCGTACGCGATCCAGCACACCTGGTCCCAGTAGGGACGTGTCTCGCCGTTCACTTCGATCACGCGTGCCTCCATGTCCGGCGACTGGTCGTGCGGCGGGGCCGCGCAACACGCAACGGGACAGAGGAATGCATCGAAGTCCTGGAAGAAGTCGGCCCACGCGGCCTTCGCGCGCATGCGCGCGTCATGGACGAAGTTCCAGTCGCGCTTTGACTGCACGAGCCAGCGCGCGTGGAGGAGCGCGACGGTCTCCTCGGCATCGGGCGGCACCGAGGCCGCGAAGCCGCTGAGGCCTGCGAAGTCGTCGTCGCTCAGTCCGGCGGACGCCACGCCCATCAAGAGCGCGCGGTGCGTCCGCCACGCCTCCTCGAGTTGCACGGGCGCGGGGCGCTCCGTGATCTGCGCGCCGGCGTCAGACAGCGCGTCCACCGCGCCGCGCAGGATGTCCACAAGCTCGCGCTCGACCGGGCATGCCTCGTCGTCGAGCCAGACGGCCAACCGGTACTTGGAGAGGTCGCTGCGGCGCGCGGGCGGGAGCTCGAGGTGCCATGCCTTGGCACGGGCCTCGTCCGGTCCGGCCATCACGTCGAGGGCCAGCTCGAGGTCGTCGGCGCTGCGGGCCAGCGGGCCGAGCACGTTCATGTCGGCCTCCACGAGCGAGCCGGGCGGACCCGGAATGTGGCCGCGCAGCGGGATGAGGCCGTAGCTCGGCTTGTGCCCGTACACGCCGCAGTAGTCCGCGGGAATGCGTACGGACCCCGAGATGTCGCTACCCAGCTCGAGCGTCGTGAGACCCGCGGCGAGCGCGGCCGCCGAGCCGCCGGAGGAGCCGCCGGGCGAGCGCTCGAAGTCCCACGGATTGTTGGTGGTGCCGAAGAGCGTGTTGTACGCCTGGCCGTCGGCTGCCATCGTGGGCGTGTTGGTCTTGCCGAAGATCACGGCCCCTGCGTCGCGCAACCGCTTGACCGCCGTGGCGTCCTTCGCGGGCACGTGGTCGGCGAGGAACTCAGCGCCGCAGGTCGTCCGCAGGCCCTCGGTTTCGAGTGCGTCCTTGATCGTGATCGGGAGACCGTGAAGCGGACCAAGGTTCTCGCCGCGGGCGCGCGCGTCGTCAGCAGCGGCGGCCTGCTCGCGGGCGCGCTCTGCATCGAGCGTGACCACCGCGTTCACGTCCGGGTTGTGGCGCTCTACGCGGTCGAGATAGTGCTCGAGCAGCTCGCTGCTCGAGATCCTCTTTCCGCGCAGCTCGTCGAGCAGCTCGGTGGCCGAGAGGAAGGTCGGGTCCAAGGTGGCAACTGTATACAGATGCGGGTGGCGGGTCAAGCCCTGCCCGGGTGTCGGGTGTCGGGTGTGGGGTGTCGGGTTAGGCGGCGGCCTGTGCGCCTGGTCTGTCCAGCCAGCCGTGCTTTGGCTTCCAGCCCAGTAGCTCTTTCGCCGCAGTGCAGTCGATCAGTGCTGTTCGGCCTTCGACGGGTGCGCCGTCGCGCCATGGCACGTTTGGCAGGTGCTCGGTTGCCAGCTCGGCCGAGGGGCGGTCGGAGGCGATCTCGTCGGCGCATAGGAGGAGGCGGGCGTGGCCCGGGTCTGGGCATTCGATCGAGGCGACTATTGCCGCGGCCACGTCCTCCACGTCCACGAACACGCCGAGGTGCCAGGCCGCGGCGGTTTCCGGGAGCGGCAGCTCGGAGAGGCCGGCGAAGCGTTCGTAGCCGGCGTCGTCGAGCACGAGCACCGGCCGAAGGCAGATCGTCGGGATGCCGGTGCTCTGCGTAAACACCTCGCACATCTCCTCGGCCAGCCACTTGGACAAGCCGTACGGGCGCGCGGGCATGCCGCGGTGCGAGTCGTCAACCGGCAGGTAGTCGGGCTCCCGCTCGAGCATCCCGAGCGCCTTGCCGGACGACGCGTACACCACGCGGCTCACGCCCTCGGCCTGCGCGCCGGCGAGCACGTTCCAGGTGCCGAGCAGGTTGACCGTGAGCACGTCCTCGGGCGCGCCGGCGCGGTCGTCGGCCAGGCCGGCGAGGTGCACCACCGCGTCCATGCCGGCCAAAGCCGAGCGCACCGCCGCGGCGTCGCGGATGTCGCCGCGGTCGACGTCGAAGCCGCTCACCTCGTGTCCCGCCTCGGCCAGCGAATCGCGGGCGGCGGGTCCGAGCCGCCCGCGGTCGCCGGTGAGGAGGACCTTCATGTCACAGGAGCCAGTCCACGAGCACCATCACGCGCCCGTCCTCCACGCGCGACTCGAGGCGCTCGAGTGGCTCGGTGGCCGGACCCTTGAGCACCTCGCCGTCGACCGCGCGGAAACGCGCGCCGTGCATCGGGCACTCGATCTCGCAGCCACGGCGCAGGCGGCAGTCGCCGAGCTTGAACTCCGCGTGCGAGCAGTAGCCGTCGTACACCGAGGGTCCCTCGTCAGTCATCGCGATCACGATGTCGCGGCCCTCGACCACGTGCGTGGTCATGAAGCCCGGCCGCAGGTCATCGACCGACACCACGGCAACGTACTCCCCTGTCTCCACCGTGCTCAGAACAGGACGCTGAGGTTGGTGCCGGTGA
>DATEPK010000079.1:0-8802 GCA_035273245.1 Thermoleophilaceae bacterium | reverse complement strand
ATGTGCGTGGCCGGCGGCCAGGGTATGGCGATGCTCGTAGAACGCCTCAACTGATCAGGCGCTTACAGCAGCAATAACGGTGGTCACATCGAACTGGCAGACAATGGGTCCGGATACCGACCCCAGAATCTGCCAGTTCGTCCAAACCGCTCTTTATTGCTCGTAGTCGCTAGCAGCGCGAGAGCGCTCGGGCGTAGAAGCTGAGGTAGCTGCCCCAGTGGCTGCGCCAGTAGGAGCCGGTGTGGCCGCCGGGCCAGCGGTGGACGGTGATCTTCAGGCCGCCGCGGCGGAGGGCTGAGACGAATGCGCGGTCGCCGGGGTCGAACGGGTCGGCCGTGCCGGCGTCGAGCCAGAGTGGCTTGCCCGCCCACGCGCTCGGGTGCGTGCGTGCCACGCGCACGATGTCGTGCCGTGCGAAGTCGGCCGCGTTGTCGAATGCGCCCGGCGCTGTCTCCCCCGCGCTCTGCCAGATCGCCGGCGAGTGGCCGCCCACCGCGCAGAAGCGCCGCGGGTAGAGGCGGGCGAGGTCGAAGGCGCCGAACCCTCCCATCGAGATCCCGCCGATCGCCACGCGCTTTGGGTCGGCGCCGAGGCGCTTGATCGCGCGCGGGATCACCTCGTCCATCACGTATCGACCCCAGGCCGCGCCGCCGCGGTCGTGCCAGTAGGAATGGTCGCCGCCATCGGGGAAGACGATGTCCGGCGCGCGCGAGCCGAGCCTCGCCAGCGCGGCGAACATCTGTGAGTTGAGGTTGCCGTCCTCACCCATGCCACGCCCGTGCAGGAACACGAGCAGTGGGCGCGTACGGGAGGCCGTGCCGCCCGGCTCGACCGTCGTCTCCCGCAGGCGCGCGTGCACGAAGTGGCTGCGGATGAAGAAGTGCTCGACGCGTGCGCCGCGCCGCGCAGCACCGCGCGTGGAGCGGGCGATCGCGGCGCCCGCCAGCACGGCGGCGACGATCAGGGCCAGCGCGACCAGGCGGCGCCGCAAGCTACGCGCCGAGTGCCGGGATGCCGCCCAGGAACAGCCGCGTGCAGAAGCGCGCGGCCTCGCCCACGTCGGGCGGATCGCGATCCAGCATGTGGGTGGCCACCTGGAAGCCGGCGCCCACCATCGCGGTCGCGAGGTAGTCGAGGTCGACGTTCGGGAGGTCGCCCTGCTGTGTCCAGTCGCCGAGGTCCACGAACAGGTCGCGGATGCCCGCCTCGAAGATCTCGTCGTCGGTGACCACGCCCACCAGGCCCGCGTTCCGGCGCAGCACCTCGAACAGCTCGCGCTCCTCGAGCACCAGCTCGAAGTACGCGCGATAAGCGCCCTCCACGCGCTGCTCGACGGTGCGTCCCGGCACGCGCCGCTGCTCGCGAACCACGTCGCGCGCCTTCTCCGCCAGCTCGGCGATCAGCGCGCGGAAGACGTCGTTCTTGTCCTCGAAGTAGTTGTAGAAGGTGCCGCTCGCGAGGTCCGTCGCCCGGACGATGTCGCGCGCGGTGGCCGCGCCGAGGCCCTTCTCGGCGAACACCTTGCGCGCCGCCGCGAGCAGCTTGGCGCGGTTCTGGGCCTTCAGCTCCTCACGACGCCCGCTGCCGGCGCCCATGACCATCCCAGTCCCCACAGCGGACTTGTACCGGCCCGCCTCTCGCCGGTCAACCCCAGTTGGACGCTCTTTGCCAGGGAGTTGCAGGTTCTAAAGGGAAGCGGCCCCCCAGTCGATACGCGTGCAGGGTGTTCCGGCGAGTTTTCGGTCCTACGTCGCGTTCGATCCGCCAGCAGCTGCTGGTGCGGATCGCACTCGCGCTCGCCGCTGTGGCGGTATGTGTGAGCGTGGCCGGCGTGCTCGCCGCGCGCCAGGAGGCCGGCCAGCGCCTCGATGACCGCGCCGCCTCGGCGCATTCCATCTTCCAGCAGAGGGCCGCCGCACGCGCCCGGCACGTTCACGGCCGCGCGGCACGCGCGAAGGCGCTCACGGCTGCGGCAGCCGAGGCCGGCCGTGCAACCGGCACCCAGGTGAGCCTGGGCGCGCCGGCCGGCCCGGGCCGCGTCTACACCTACACGCTCGGCGACGGCGGTCAGCTCAAGGTTGCGGTGCCGTCGAATGCTGTGGCGAGCGCCACGCTCAGCGCCCTCTTCATGGGTCTCGGCATCGGCGCCGGTGTGGTGCTCGTCCTCGTGTCGCTCCTCGTGGCGGGCATCGACCGTGCCGTTGCAGCGCCGCTTGCCCGCTTCGCGGAGGCGATCAAGCGGGCGCAGGTGGGCGATTCCTCGGCGCGGGCGGACGAGAACGCTCCGCTCGAGATTCGTGACGCCGCACGCAGCTTCAACTCCTTCCTGGCCAAGGTGAACGAACAGCGCGAACGGCTGAAGGCCGCCGCGGCGAGCGATCCGCTCACCGGAGTGACCAACAACCAGCAGTTCCACGAGTCACTCGGCATCGAACTGAAGCGCGCGCAGCGCGAGAGCACGGCGGTGAGCCTCGTGGTGCTGGACCTCGACGGCTTCGGCTCGATCAACGACGCGCACGGCCGCAGCTTCGGCGACGAGCTGCTCCAGCGTGTTGCCGACCACCTGCGCGCCATGATGCGCGCCACCGACCTGCTCGCGCGCATCGGCGGAGACGACTTCGCGCTCATCCTGCCGGGCGCGGACGGCAAGCTCGCCGCCACGATTGCCGAGCGCGCGCGCAAGGCGGTCGGCGAGGCGTCCACATCGGAGCGCCGCATCGCCTGCTCCGCCGGGGTGGCCTCCTATCCGGAGGATGCCCGCGACGGCGCCACCCTCTTCCAGCTCGCATGCGGCGCACTGCGCTGGGCGAAGTCGAGCGGCCGCGGGCAGACGCGCCGCTACGACCCCGAGAACGTGTCGGTGCCGACCGATCAGGAGGAGCGCGCCGAGATCGAGGGCCTGCTCGAACGCGAGCAGCCGGTGATCCCGTTCTTCCAGCCGCTCGTGTCTCTCTCCACCGGGCGCATCCTCGGCTTCGAGGCGCTGTCGCGCTTCCCGGAGCCGCCCGGCCGCGGCCCGGACGCGTGGTTCGCGCAGGCCGCGCGGGTGGGACTCGGCCCGCGGCTCGAGGCGGCCGCGCTGCGCGCTGCGCTGGCCAAGGAGGGTCGCCCGCCGGGCACCTTCCTATCCATCAACGTGAGCCCCACCACGCTCGGGTCGGCGGAGGTGAAGGCCGTACTGCCCGAGGACATGACCGGCCTCGTGGTGGAGATCACCGAACACGAGCTGGCAGACGATCTCGACACGCTGGAGAAGGAGCTTGCCTCGCTGCGCGAACGCGGCGCGAAGATCGCCGTGGACGACGCCGGCGCCGGCTACTCCGGCCTGCAGCAGGTGATGCGGATTCAGCCCGACGTGATCAAGCTCGACCGCTCCCTGGTCATGAACCTTCATGAGGATCCCGCCAAGGAGGCGCTGATCGACTCCTTCGTCCGCTTCGCGCGACGCACCGGCGCGTCGGTGTGCGCGGAGGGCATCGAGACGATGGACGAGCTCAAGCTTCTTGCGGACCTCGACGTGACTTACGGACAGGGATACGTGCTGGCGCGGCCCGCGCCGGAGTGGGGCACGGTCGCGAACTCGGTGTCCGAGACGCTCCTGCGCTCGAGCCTTCGCAGCCAGGGCGACTCGGGCGGCAGGGACGAGATCCCGGAGAGCGGGGACCAGCGCCTCGAGTACGTCAGCGCCAAGCTGTCGAAGATCCACTCGTTCGATGAGCTCGTGGACGTGTTCGGGCTGATCGGCGCGGAGCTCGGCGCGGATGAGGTCTGCCTCTCGCGCTGGATGCGAGAGGACAACGCCATTCAGACGGTGGTCGACACCGAGTCGAGCGAGCCCGCGGCGCGGTTCAACCTCTCGAACTACCCGTCCACCGCACACGTGCTGAACACGGGCGAGGCGATGCAGGTGCTCGTATCCGACCCCGGCGCGGACCTGGGCGAGCTGGCGCTGCTAGGCCGCATGGGCTTCGGCTCGCTGCTCATGGTGCCGGTGGTGTGCCGTGACGAACGGCTCGGGCTGCTCGAGGCCTACAGCACGGTGGAGCGGCCGTGGACCCGCAGCGAGATCAACCGCGCGCGGATCATCTCCTACCAGCTTGGCGCCGTGCTCGACGGGCTCGAGCGCGAACGCACTGAAGAGCTACTGGCTCGTCAGTAGGACGATCTTGCCGAGCTTGCCGCCCTGCTCGAACCGCTCATAGGCCTTCTCGGCCTCTTCGAGCGGGAAGGTTTCCGCGATCGGCACGGTTAGCGCTCCGGTGTCGAAGAGCGGCAGCACGTGCCGCTCCATCGCACGCATGGCCGCGGCCTTCTCCTCGAGCGGGCGGGCGCGGAGAGTGGAGCCGCGGATGCTGCCGCGCGTCCCCATCAGTGCGCCTAGGTGGATCTCCGTCTTCGCTCCGGCGCCGATGCCGATGATCACGATCCGGCCCAGGGTGGCGAGCGACTGGAGGTTGCCCGGCAGGTTGGGCGCCCCCACGAGCTCGAGTATCACGTCGAACGGGCCGTGCTCCTCAAACCCCTCCGGCGCGATCACCTCGGCGCCGAGCTGCGCGACCTTCTCGCGGTGAGCTTCGTTGCGCACCGTGGCAGTCACGCGCGCGCCGGCCGCACGCCCCAGCTGGACCGCGGCGGTGCCCACCCCACCGGCGGCTCCGTGGACGAGCAGGCGCTCGCCGGCCCTTAGTCCGGCCTGAGTGAAGAGCGCGTCGTGTGCCGTGGTGAAGACCTCGGGCGTGCCGCCCGCGGCCGGCCACTCGAGTGACTCCGGCACCGGCATGGCCAGGCGCTCGTGGAGAACCGCCAGCTCCGCCTGTCCGCCTCCCCCCACGATCGCCATTACGCGGTCGCCCTCCTTGAAGCGGGTCACGCCATCGCCGAGCGCGGCCACCTCGCCGGCGAGCTCCAGACCGGGAATGTCGGGGGGAGAGCCGGGCGGTGCCGGATAGCGCCCCTTGCGCTGCATCATGTCTGCCCCGTTCAGGCCTGCAGCGCGCACCGAAACGAGGACCTCGCCCTTCCCCGGTTTGGGGTCAGGGCGCTCCTCCACACGCAGATTTCCCTCGTCGACGATGACCGCTCGCATGCGGCCGCATGCTACGGATCGACGCGAATTCCCGCCGATCACCCCGGTAGGGTCCGGGGTGGTTTTGGTTAGGTCAGACGTTTAACGGGGGAATCTGAGGTTGGATGAGGGTGCCGTCACCTTTCGCGCAGCCGCCCATCTGGCGTGAGGGCCGGTTCGGGCTGGAGGTCGCGTCTCTTCTGAGAGACCCGGTCTTCCACGGCGAGGGCGTGGCGGATGCCGCCGGGCAGCCGGTGTTGCTGATCCCGGGATTCCTCGCGGGCGACGACTCGCTGGGGCTCATGACCAAGTGGCTGCGCCGCACCGGCCATTACACGCGCAAGGCCGGGATGCGCTCGAACATCAACTGCTCGGAGGCGGCGGTCACGCGGCTCGAGGAGCGCGTTGAGGTGATGGCGGAGTGTCGCGAGCAGAAGGTCGCGATTGTCGGGCAGAGCCGCGGTGGCAACTTCGCCAAGGTGATCGCCGTGCGGCGGCCGGACCTCGTGTCGGGAATCGTCACGCTCGGCTCGCCGCAGCTCGACCCGCTCGCAGTGCACCCGCTTGTGGCGCTGCCGGTGCTCGCCGTCGGCGCCCTGGGCACGCTCGGCGCACCCGGCCTCTTCAAGCACTCCTGCCGCAACGGGCGCTGCTGCGAGCGCTTCTGGGATGACATGCACGCGGACTTTCCGAGCGGCGTGGGCTACGTGTCGATCTACTCGCGCAGCGACGGGATCGTGGACTGGCATTCGTGCCTCGACCCTGCCGCGGAGCACGAGGAGATTCAGGCGAGTCATTGTGGGATGGCTGTGTCGGCCCAGGCGTATCGGGCTACTGCTGAAGCGCTGACGCGCTTCAGGCGGCGCGAGTTGCGGCGGCGGCAGCCTGTGCGGTATCGGCGCGCCGCCTAGGTCAGAGGTCATAGGTCAGAGGTCAGAGGAACTGACCTGCAGCGCGACCGCCCCGACCACATCGCCTCGTCGGAGCTTGCTCAGCGCCTCGTTCGCCTGTTCGAGCGGGAATGCTTCTACTTCTGTTTTCACTGGCACCTTTGGTGCCAGTTTCATGAACTCGGTTCCGTCTTGGCGGGTCAGGTTGGCTACTGAGCGGATGGTGCGTTCTCCCCAGAGGATTTCGTAGGGGAAGCTTGGGATGTCGCTCATGTGGATGCCGGCGCAGACGATCGTCGCGCCCTTCGCGCTCGCGCGGAGTGCCGCCGGCACGAGCGGGCCCGCCGGCGCGAAGATGATGGCGGCGTCGAGCTCTTCGGGGCCGGGCGCCATGGAGTCGCCCGCCCATTCCGCGCCGAGCTGGAGTGCGAGAGCGCCGGCGGCGTCGTCGCCCTCGCGCGTGAACGCGAACACGCGTCGCCCCTGGTGCACCGCCACCTGGCAGATGATGTGGGCGGAGGCGCCGAAGCCATAGAGGCCGAGTCGCTCGGCGTCGCCCGTCATCCGCAGCGAGCGCCAGCCGATCAGGCCGGCGCAGAGCAGCGGCGCGGCCTGAAGGTCCGGGTATCCCTCGGGAATCGCGAAGCAGAAGTCCTCGCGCGCCACGGCCCATTCCGCGTAGCCGCCGTCGAGCTGGTAGCCGGTAAAGCGAGCGTTGTCGCAGAGGTTCTCGCGGCCGCTCGTGCAGTAGCGGCACGTGCCGTCCGTCGCGCCGAGCCACGGCACGCCGATGCGGTCGCCCTCGGCGTGGCGGCTGCAGCCTTCGCCCAGCGCGGCCACGCTCCCGACGATCTGGTGGCCCGGAATCAGCGGCAGCTTGGGATCTGGCAGCTCCCCGTCCACCACGTGCAGATCCGTCCGGCAGACGCCGCACACGTGCACCCGGATGAGCAGCTCTCCGGGCCCGGGCTCGGGCACGGGAACGTCGCGGAGCTCGAGCGGTACGCCGGGCTCGTGAAGCACCATCGCCCTCATCACGCGCAATGATGGCGGCACGATGAGCTTCGGGCCGATCGTGGACGCCGGCTGGCTGCAGCGAGAGCTGGGGCAACCGGGCCTGCGGGTGGTGGACTGCCGCTGGAAGCTGGGCGAGCCGGGCGCCGGCCGCGCGGCCTTCGTGGCGGGGCACATTCCAGGCGCGGCCTTTCTCGATCTCGACACCGACCTGTCGGATCCGCCGGGACCGCGCGGTCGCCATCCGCTACCGGATGCCGAGCGCTTCGAGCGGGTCGCGCGCGCCGCTGGCATCTCGACCGGGAGCCGCGTGGTGGCGTACGACGAGGCGGGCGACGGCGGCGCCGCGCGCCTCTGGTGGCTGCTGCGCCACTTCGGCCACGAGGCCGTGGCGGTCCTAGACGGCGGTGCCGCCGCCTGGCGGGCCGCGGGAGGCGAAATGGCGCCGGGCGACGAGCATGTCGACGCCGGCGACTTCGTGGCGAAACCACGCGCCGATGACACCGCCGACGCCGCCGAGCTCGAGCGCGACCCTCCGCCCCTGGTGGACGCGCGGGCCCCGGAGCGCTTCGCCGGCCGTAGCGAGCCGATCGACCCGGTGGCGGGCCACATCCCTGGCGCGGCGAACCTGCCGTCCTCTGAGCTCGCGCCCGGCGGCCGCTACCTGCCGCCCGCGGAGCTGCGCGAGCGCCTGGAGCGCGCCGGCGCCGGCGAGGGGCGCGAGATCGTGGCGTACTGCGGCTCCGGGGTGAGCGCCTGCACTGTCGTGCTCGCCGCCGAGCTTGCGGGTCTACCCGCCAGGCTCTATCCGGGCTCCTGGAGCGAGTGGTGCGCGCGGGGCGGCGCGGCCGAGACCGGCGCCGCCTGACCCAGACGGAGCCGCCTCCCGTCCGGGGTACTATCCAACGCAGGGGTACGCGATGACGTTCCCCGGAATGTGCACTATTTGAGGTTCGGGGGAAAGAGCGGCACGCCGGTACCGGCCCGCCCGGGGGAGGCCCAGGTCGGAGGAGCGTCTGCCCGCGCGCGCTCCCTCCAGGGAGTGGCCGCCGGGCTCGTGGTCACGGCAGTTGTCGTCATCCTGAACGCCCTCGTCTGGACGACCGCGATCCCGCTCGGGCTCCTCATCCTCGGCCCGCTCGTTTCCGCCACTCGCAGCCGTCCGCAGCAGGTGGGCGTGATCGCCTCGGTCTCATTCCTCGCCGCGCTGCTGCTCGGCATTCCGCACGACTACTTCCTGGGCGGGGAGCACCTCACGCGCCTCCTGATCGTGGCCGTTGGCGGCGGGATGGCGATCTGGATCGCAGGCATCCGGCAGGATCGCGAGCGCACCGCGGAGCTGCTCACCGCTCAGGCGGCGGTGGCGAAGATCCTCACCTCGACAGACAGCCTCGCGGAGGCGTCGCCGAAGCTGCTCGCGGTTCTGGGCCAACACCTCGGATGGACCTTCGGCGCGCTGTGGACGATCGATCAGCACGCGGATGCCATGAGGTGCGTGGACGTTTGGCAGGCGCAGCGCGTGGACGTCGCGGAGTTCGCCCAAGCCACTCGTGAAACTTCACTCGGTCGGGGAAGCGGGCTGCCCGGCCGCGTATGGGAAGCGGGACGGCCCGCGTGGATCGTGGACGTCACGGAGGGCCAGAACTTCCCGCGCGCGCACGCCGCGCAGGCGGAGGGCTTCCGCGCGGCATTCGCGTTCCCGATCCGGAGCTCGAGCGGCATCCTCGGTGCCATCGAGTACTTCGCCACGAGCGCCCGCCGGCCCGACGATCAGCTGCTCGACCTCATGGACTCTCTGGGCAGCCAGCTGGGCGAGTATGTCGAGCGCAGCCT
>DATEPK010000078.1:0-5578 GCA_035273245.1 Thermoleophilaceae bacterium | reverse complement strand
TCGATGGACTACGAGGTGTTCATCCTCACGCGCATGCGCGAGGAGTACGACGGCGGAGGCGACACGAACGAGGCGGTGGTGCGCGGCATCGGGCGCACGGGCCGGCTCGTGACGAGCGCGGCGCTGATCCTGTTCCTGGCGTTCATGTCGCTCGCCTCGGGGCCGGACACGGCGGTGAAGGTGCTCGCCACCGGGCTTGCCGCGGGCATCCTGCTCGACGCGACCCTCATCCGCGCGATTCTCGTGCCCGCCGTGGTGTCGCTCTTCGGGCGCTGGAACTGGGTGCTCCCGCACCGCGCCGCACGCGTGCTGCGTGTGGAACCGTCACCACGCCCCGCGCAGGAACCCGCGGGCTAGCCGCCACACGCCGCGGGTAGCCTGCGGCGGAATGCGCCGAGCGGCCGCGCTGATACCGGTGGGGCTCGCCACCTTCGGTGCCGGTTACGGCCTGAAGGTGGCGGGCCTGCCGTCGTCGTACCTCTTCGCCGCCCTGCTCGTCGGCCTGGCCGTGGCGCTCACGCTGCCCGCGCGGGTGGCGGTGCCGCGCTCGGCCTTCGTGGCCGCACAGGCGGTCACCGGCGTGGCCCTCGGCGCGTTCGTGCGCTCGTCCGCGCTCAGGGAGCTCGCGCACGCATGGCTGCCGGTCACGCTCGTGAGCGCCGCCACGCTCGGCGTGTGCATCCTCGGCGGCGCGCTGCTCGCGCGCTTCACGGCGCTCGACCCGCCCACGGCGCAGCTCGGCACGGTGGCCGGCGGCGCCTCCGGCATCGTGGCGATGGCGGACGACCTTGGGGCCGACGCGCGCATCGTCGCCTTCATGCAGTACCTGCGTGTGCTCGTGGTGGTGCTGCTCACGCCGGTCTTCCTCGCCTTGCTCTTCCCCGGGCACCACAGCGGCCAGGCCGCGGCCAGCCCGCTCATCGGCGGGTCGAAGGACTGGCTGCTCACGATCGGCATCGCGGCGGCCGGCGTGGCGATATCGCGGCTTGCACACATGACCGCCGGCACGCTGCTCGTGCCCATGGTCGCGGCCGCCGCGGTGGTGCTGGCAGTTCCGGACGGCGAGTTCGTGGTGCCGCAGCTCGCGGCTCAAACCGCGTTCGCGCTGATCGGCCTGCAGGTGGGACTGCGCTTCACGATGCACACGGTGCGCCTGCTCGGTCGCCTGCTCGTGCCCGTGCTCATGTCGGTCGTGGGGCTGCTGCTCGTGTGCTTCGGGCTCGGCGTGATCCTTCACTTCACGACGTCGAACGTCTCGATGCTCGACGCGTATCTCGCCACAACGCCGGGCGGCCTGTTCGCAGTACTGGCGGTGGCCTTCGGCGCGGGCGCGAACACCACGTTCATCCTCGCCGTGCAGGGCCTGCGAATCCTGGTGATGGTGCTGCTGGCGCCGCTCGTGGTGCGCCGGCTTACCGGGGACCGGCGCACCACTGCAGCAGCGGCTGGAACTACGTCTGCGTAAGAGCCTTTGCTGCCTCCACGTCCTGCGTGGTAGACACGTCCTGCTCCTTGATGTAGTCCGGCCGCACTCGGATCGACGGGTAGTCCGCCTTCTCCTCGTTCGCGCGCTCGGCGAGCCCGCTCACGTCCTCGAGTCCGCACACCTGGCGCGCCAGCTCGGTGAGCGGGCCGTCCGCCTGGTACTCCACACGCTGCATCGTCAGCAGCTTGATCACCCACAGCGGCGTGCCGTTGAACTTCTCGAACATCGCGTGCCGCGCGCCCCACTCGGACAGGAAGCGCTCGTGGATCATGCGGAAGATCTTCGTGCGGTCCTCCGCGCTCGTGTTGTGCCCGCGCAGCGCCGCGCGCAGCGCGCCGCCGAGCTCCGGGTTGTCGAGATCCGCCTTCGTCGGGTACACGACCACGCCGCGCCCGCAGAAGTCGATCAGCATCTCGATCATCTTGTGGACGTTCTCCAGGTAGTAGGCCCGGCCGAAGTCCACGAATATGTTGTTCGGCTTGTAGAGCCCGCCCGGCGACATGAAGCCGGTCTCCTCAGCCGCGATCGTGAACGCGCGGCAGGTCTCGCGGAAGCGGATCAGGTCCGCCACCTGTGAGGCGACGATCGGCGCCTGCGCCGTGCCGAGCGCCTCGGTGATCAGCACGCCGAGTCCGGCGATCATCTCCGCGTTCACCACATGGCGGATCTGGGTCTCGGCGTGGATCCAGTCGAACAGCCGCTGCGGATAGAACTTGGCGTGGTCCGGGTTCCCGATGTGGAACACCTTGTCCCACGGGATCAGGACGTCGTCGAAGTACGCCATGCCGTCGAGCTCGTCGCCTCGGCTCGCCAGCGGACGGTCGAACGGGTCGGAGTCCGGCTGCGCCAGCGACGGCCGCACTACGTGCGTGACGTTCGGATCGTTGGCCGGCACGAGCGCGAACACGATCTGCTCCTCCACGGCGCCGGGCTTCCACAGCACGCCCATGAAGATGTTGTTGGCGAACGCCACGCCGGTGCCGATCGCCTTCCAGCCACGCACGACGATGCCCTCGTCGTTCTTGTCGACCATGCGCAGCATCGGCGTCTCCGCCACGGAGTCGGGATCCGAGCGGTCGCCCTGAACGTCGAGGAACATCGGCGACGCCGACAGGTCGTTCGACTTCATCCAGTCCCACGCGTTGCGGATGTTGTCCGCCAGCGGGCGGCCGTCGTGCCCGCGGGACTCCGATTCCCACGGCTCGGGGTCCTGGTACAGCGTGTAGAAGACCGGCAGCATGCTCGCCGGCGGCCGCGTGAACATCGCGCCGCGCGCCCAGTGGCGGAAGAGGTAGTCGTGGTACTCGCGCCGCGCCACGAGGTCCTCCTTGTTGCGCGGCAGGAACCAGTGCTTTGCCCAGCGCTCGCCGTTCTCGTCGACGAACGTCATCACGTCCTGGTGCTCCGGGTCGTGATGCATGTCGTAGTACTCCGCGATCGCCTGGGCGTAGCCGCGGGTCTTCGGGTGCGTCGTGATGTCGTCGATCATCTCGCCGCCGCAGAGCACGCGGCGACCGTCGCGGACCGACTCGAGGTACTGCGCTCCTGTCCTGATCATGTGACTCCCTCTCCTGTTGTTCAGATCCCGCTCATGCCGAGGAGCTCAGCCGTGCGGCTGAGCGCATCCGGTTCCAGCCCGCCGAAGCCGCTCGCGAAGTAGAGGAGCGGCCGCCTGCCCGGCACGTGCTCGCAGTGGCGGATCGCGCCGATGAAGATCGAGTGGTCGCCGCCCGGCAGGCACTCGTGCACGTCGCACACGAAGCGCGCGATCGCCCGGTCGAGCAGCGGCACGCCGTGGTCGACGCTGACCTTCTGGCCGGCGAATTTGTCCTCGGCAGGGGTGGCGAACTTCAGCGCGAGCCTCTCGTCGCCCTCCCCGAGCACGTTCACGCCGAACTGGCGGCTCTGCTCGAGTGCCCGGTGCGTGGGCAGCTTGTTGTTGATGCACACGAGCAGCAGTGGCGGCTCGAGCGACAGCGACGCCACCGCGCTCGCCGTCATGCCTGCGAGCCGCTCGCCGTCGACCGTCGTGATGATGGTCACGCCCGTCGCGAAGCGCCCAATCGCCTGCCGATACCGAAGCTGAAGCTCGGTCATGCGTAAGAAAGCTTCGTTTCGGGGCGTTAACCAGAGCGAAACGCGGTCTCTGGCCTCTGGCCTCTGACCCCTGACCTGGTGTTCAATGGGACTGCACGTGGAGGGGCAATTCATTCGCCGGAAGGTCGCCGTGCCTCCGCCGCCGCAGCGGCTCGTTCCGCGCGCGCGGATCGACCGGCTGCTGGCCGAGCTCGTGGAGGCGCATCCGCTCGTGTGGGTGTGTGCCACGGCCGGGTCCGGCAAGACCACGGCGGTCTCGCAGGCGCTTCGTCAGATGGACCGCCCCGTGGCCTGGCTCACGCTCGACGACACCGACGCCGCCGCAGGCCGGCTGGTCACCTACCTCGAGGCGGCGCTTGCCAGCCAGGTCGAGACCACGCGCGGCGTGGCCACCCGCGCGCTCGCCGGGAAGCTGCCTCACACCGAGGCGGCGGGCCTGCTCGCCGAAGCCGTTGGCGACGTCCCGCTGCTCCTCGTGATCGACGAGCTCGAGCGCATCGCCGAGTCGCGGGAGGCGCTCGCCGTCATCGCAGCGCTCTTGCGCTACGTGCCGGCGGCGATGCGCGTCGTGCTGATCAGCCGGCGCGAGGTGAGCATCGAGCTCGACTCGAGTGCGGCGCTCGGCGGCAGCGTGACCGTTTCGGAGGCCGACCTCGCCTTTCGCGCACCCGAGGCCGCGGAGGCGCTCGCCCATGCCGGCCGGGCCGACATCGATCCCACGCAGGCCGTGGAGGCCACCGGCGGCTGGGTGGCGGGTGTGCTGTTCGAGGCGTGGCGGTCAGGTGAGCACGTGGCCGGCATGGGCGGCGAGGCCGACGCTCTCCACGGCTACCTCTCATCTCAGATCCTCGACCGGCTGAGTGCCGCGGACCGCGAGTTCCTGATCACCACATCGGTGCTCAACGAGGTGACGGCGGAGCGGGCCGAGGCGCTGGGCGAGGCGAGCGCCGCCGAGCGGCTCGTGTCGCTGCGCGGAAAGCACCTGCCGGTGGCCTGGCGCGAGGACGGCCATTCGATGCGCTGTCACGCTCGCCTGCGCGAATATCTCCTGGAGCGGCTCGAGCGACGCGGCGGCGACAGCGTTCGCGCCCTCCGCGCGGCGCACGGGGAGCTGCTGGCGAGCGAGGGCCAGCACGAGGATGCCGTCGAGGAGTTCCTGGGGGCGCACATGCCGGAACGCGCGCTCGCACCGGCCGAGCGGGCGATCGGGCAAGTGATCGACCGGCTCGACTACGCGGTGGCCGAGCGCTGGCTGGCCGCGCTGTCCGAGCTGCCCGATGCCAGCGCCAGCTCGCTGCCGGTGGCCGAGATGATGCTTGCGCTGGGGCGCGAGGACTACGCGCGCTGCGGCCGCGTGGCCGACCGCCTGCACATGGTGTCCGAGCGCCAGCGCCTCGCCCGCGAGTCGCCCAAGGCGGCGGGAATGATGGGTTGGAGCTACTGGCACCTGGGCCGCTGGCGCGACGCGCAGGAGGTGGTGTCCGCGGCGCCGGAGAGCCCGGAGATCGAGGCGGTGCGCTTCACGCTCAACCTCGTGGACCACCGGCTCGCCGCCGGGCGGCCGATCGACCCGGAGCTCAGCGGCAGCCCGCTCGACGCCCTCGTGATGCGCGTGGCCTACGCGCACGGACGGCTGCGCATGCTCGCCGAGGCCGAGGCCGCCGGCTGGATCGCGGCGGTCACCGAGCCGTGGCGGATCGGCCTCCTGCGCGCCACCGGCCACCCCGAGCAGGCGCTCGCTCTCTACGAAAAAGCGAACGTGAGCGGCTGGGCGCACGTGTGGCTGGACGCGATGGTGGGCCCGGAGATCCTGATCGACGTGGCCCGTCCGGAAGAGGCGCGCGCGGCGGTGATGCGGGGCCGCGAGCTCACGCGCAAGAGCGGCTCGCTCGTGTTCGTGATGCTGGGCGAGCTGATCGAGGCGAAGATGGAGATCCGCCTCAACCGCGACCCGGATGCCGCACTCGCCGTTCTCGACCGGCTCGAGGACAGGCA
>DATEPK010000077.1:0-2189 GCA_035273245.1 Thermoleophilaceae bacterium | reverse complement strand
GGCTTGGGAAGCCGACGCTCTACCAACTGAGCTACGTCCGCGCTGCCGGCCCAGTTTAGTCCGGCTCTGGTCACGCCGCTAACCGCCCACGGCCCCTGTCTCGGCGCGCCGGATTACCCTTGAGACGGCAGTCGTGAAGCGCGTCCTCTCCCCCATCCCGCTGATCGTCCTCGTCGCCGTGCTGGCGCTCGTCGCGCTGCTGGCTTACGGCCTCGCGTCTAATAAGACGAACGAGCCGCCGGCGAGCACGCTGATCAACAAGGTCGCCCCCACGCCATCGCTCCCCACGCTCGACGGGCCGGGCAAGTCGTCGCTCGCCGCCTATCGCGGGAAGGTGGTGGTGCTCAACTACTGGGCCTCGTGGTGCGATCCGTGCCGGCAGGAGGCGCCGCTGCTCGAGCGCTGGCAGCAGCGCATCCAGGCCAGGGGCGGAACTGTGCTCGGCGTCGACGTGCTCGACGTGGCCGGCGACGCCCGCGCGTTCGCGCAGAAGTACAACCTCACCTACCCCATCCTCCGCGACGGCAGCGGCAGCTCGCAGACCGCCTACGGCATCCTCGCCTACCCCGAGTCGTTCGTGATCAACAGGGACGGCCGCATCGCGGCGGCGCGCCGCGGGGTCGTGGACGACGCTTTCATGCGTAAGAGCGTGCTCCCGTTGCTCGCTAAGAAGTCATGAGAAGAATCGCGCTCATACCGCTGCTTCTCGCCGCGCTCCTCGCAGCGGCCCCGGCAGCGTCGGCGGCTGCACCGCCCCACCGCGCCTCGCTGAGCGATCTCGAGGATGAGGTGATGTGTCTCGTCTGCGGGACCACGCTCAACGTGTCCGACTCGCCGCAGGCCGACCGCGAGCGCGCCTTCATCCGCGCGCTCATCGACCGTGGCGAGACGAAGAGCCAGATCAAGACAGCGCTCGTGGCGCAGTACGGCCCGCGCGTGCTCGCGAGCCCGCCCGACAGCGGGTTCGACCTCACTGTCTGGATCGTCCCGGGCCTCGCCGTGATCCTCGCCGGAATCGGCATTGCGTTCGCGGTGGCGCGCTGGCGCCGCGCGCGGCCCGCCGGCCAGAGCGGACCGCTGCCGGTGGCCGCAGGCAAGGCTCCGGCTGGCGGCGGTGACGGCGCTCGCCTACGCTCGGACCTCGAGCGCTACGACCTCTGACCCGACGTTGACGATCGACTTCCTAGCAGCAAGCGGTGTGAACACCACGGTGATCGCGGCCTTCGCCGTGGGATTCGTGTCGTTCATCTCGCCGTGCGTACTCCCGCTCGTGCCCGGCTACCTGTCGGCGATCTCGGGCGTGTCGTTCGCCGAGCTCCAAGAGGGCCAGAACCGCGGCCGCGTGATCGGCCCCGCCCTCCTGTTCTGCCTCTCCTTCACGGTGATGTTCGTCGCGCTCGGAATGACGGCCACGGGCGTCGGGCGCACGCTCGCAGAGCACCGCCTGGTCATCCGTCACGTGGCGGGCATCGTGATCTTCGCGATGGGCCTGCTGTTCGTCGGCACGCTCTTCATTCCGCTGCTCAATCGCGAGTGGCGCCCCGAGTCGCTGCTCTCGCGCGCATCAACGGGCGGGCCGGTGGTGGCGGGACTCGCGTTCGCCGTTGCGTGGCTGCCATGCACGGGCCCCACGCTCGGCGCGATCCTCACCGCGGCGAGCACCCAGTCCACCGTGGCGAAGGGCGGCGTGCTGCTCGCGTTCTACTCGCTCGGCTTGGGCGTGCCGTTCGTCCTCAGCGCGCTCGCCTTCTCGCGCGTGACGGGCTTCTTCCGCTTCTTCCGCAACCACTACGGCGCGATCACGGTCGTCTCAGGGGTGATCCTGATGATCATGGGCGTGCTCCTCTTCACCGACGAGCTCACGCGGCTGAACAACCAAGCGCTGGCCTGGCTCGACGACCTCGGCCTGAACTTCTTCAGCAATATCTAGTGATTGCGAAGAAGCGTGAGCGTGCGGCGGAACATTGCCGTGCGGTTGCCGGCTGAGTCGGTGGCCACAAGGGAGACGCGCACAACCACACGCGCGCCGCGCCTGAGCTGGCGGTTGATGATCTTGCGCGTGCGAGCGGAGATCGAAAGCTTGATCTTCGTGCGCACGCCAGGGTGCAGGGTGAGCTTGGTGGAAGCGGTGCGCAGCGAGCTCGCCACCTGGAGCGCCGCGATGCGGCCCGACGCCTTGATCGTGCACA
>DATEPK010000076.1:0-2258 GCA_035273245.1 Thermoleophilaceae bacterium | reverse complement strand
CCCTGTGCGACAAGGCCGAGCAGCTGGGCAGCTCGTCGCTCGCGCAGTTCTCGGCCGCTCTGCATCACGGGCCGCAGTACGACGCGGAATACCTCCACTGGATGCTCGCCGTGTATGCGAAGGACCACAATCCGAGCTGGTACAACCTCGCGCTCAACAATGCCCAGCGGGCGCTGGCCAACGCGCAGAACAAGCAGGGGTTGTTCCTCAAGGCGTGGGACGGCAGCCGCGCGCCCGACGCGCCCACCGACAGCATGAAGATCGACGCCGCGACCGTGAGCGTGTTCGCCTGGCTTGCGGCGGCCACGCCGCCTGCTCCGGCCCCGGCCGGCACGCCCGGCGGCGGCGTCAGCGGGTAACCGGCTCCACGGACACGGCCTCGCCGTCGAGCGCGCCGAGCGCACGCTCCACCGAGGCGGTGATGCAGGTGAAGATCGGTGTCTCGCTCTCGGTGTAGGCGCTCGACTCCGTGCCGCGCAGCTCGTGCACGAGGTCGAGGAACTCGCTCGGCTGGTTCGCGTTGAACGAGACCACGAACTCCTGGTCGTCGAGGCCGTACGAGTAAGCGGTGTTTATGTCGATGTCCGTGTAGCGCTTGCCGATCTCGATGTGGCTGCGCATGATCCGCATCCGCTCCTCCGGCGGCAGCAGATACCACTCGCGCTTCTTCCACATGGGGTAGACGATCAGGTAGCGGCTGTCCGAACCCGGCCGGGGCGAAAGCGGCTGCGGCTCCTCGGAGTACACGGACTCCTTCGTCATCGCGAGGTACGAGTAGGCGACCTCCGCCCAGCGCATGATCCCGGTCTGATTGAGCAGTACATGGAACTCGTGGATGGGCTCGAGATCGGAGGCGATGGTGCGGACCATCAGGTCGCAGTCGCCGCGCGTGCCAACCAGGGAGTACGTGCGCAGGAAGTGGTCCTCCGCGAAGTCGTTGCACGCGGCGGCGAACTCGATCTTGTCCTGCATGCGCTCGCCGGGCTCGCGCCGGCGCCAGGCCGGATCGAGCTTGATGAATGTGAACTTGACGAAGTTACGGTCGCTCATCGTCCCTCCATAGAGTGTGGCGCATGCGTGGCAGATGCGGGGCGTTGATCGCCGCGGCGGTGCTCGCGGCGGTGGCCTCCCCGGCCGCGGCTGCCGCCCCGGGCCCGCGTGCGGCGCTCCTGTTTCTGCCCGGGCCGGTGCTCCTGCAGCCTGGCCTCTCGTTGGGCTTGACCAGCCCGACGCTGGGCGGCTACAAGCGGCCGCAGTTCGCCGTCGACATCTCGCAGGGGGCGCGCATCTCCACTCGCGCGTATACGAAGAAGCTTCCACCCCTGCGGCTGGCCGGTTCGCATGTGGTCGGCTGGGACCGGCTGGTTCGCCGCGCTCGTGATGCCCCTGGCGATGTTGTGCCGGGACTGCTGGCTTCGACGATCGAGCGGGATGGCGGGTCGGTGGCGTATGCCGGTGTTAGCGGCGCGGAGGACACGGAATCTTTCGCCGCCGCGGATGAGGGCGGCAGGATCGGGCGCGTATCGATCGGTCCCGCCGCCGGGTTCGGGGTGCGGGCCGTCGCGCTCTGGCAGTCGGCTTCACTGCTCGTGGCGCGCGTGCCGTCGGCGCCCGCGCTCCGTGACGTGTTGCGGGCTCGGCGGCCGGGGGATCTCGTGGTGGTCGTGGAGGCGCCTCCGGTGAAGCCGCTCACGCTTCTCTACACGGGTGCCGTGGGCGCGGGTATTGCGGGCGGCGGCGTGATCCGCTCCGGCACCACGCGGCGCGACGGCTACATCGCCGCGCCCGACATCTCGGCGACTGTGTTGCACGCGCTTGGGATCAAGGTGCCGAAGAAGATGCAGGGCGAGCGCATCGAGTCGCGCACCGGTCACGGCGCGGCGTACGTGCGACGGCTGAAGGCGCGGCTCGACGCGATCCTGCCGCACCGCGATCGGGCGGTGGAGGTGATCGCCGTGACGTGGGCCGCGGCGCTTCTCCTCCTGGGGCTAGTGCGGCGCCGGGCGGGAGTGCGCGCGGTGGGACGGATCTTCTTCCTGGCCGCGCTGTGGCTCCCCGGGCTCGCGCTCTTCACGGCCGCCATCGAGCCGTCCGCCCTCGCCGAGGCGTTGATCCTGGCGCTCGGGACGCTCGTTCTCGGCGCGCTCACCGACGCGTACCTGCCGTGGCCCGGCGCGCCGTTCCTGCCGGCCGCCGTGACCTTTGGGATGCACACGATCGACCTTGCGCTCGGCTCGCACCTGATCGGGCTCTCGCTC
>DATEPK010000075.1:0-3576 GCA_035273245.1 Thermoleophilaceae bacterium | reverse complement strand
GCGGTTCTGGAGCTGCGACTTCTCGTCCTGCATCGACACGACGATCCCCGATGGCTTGTGCGTGATCCGCACGGCCGAGTCGGTGGTGTTCACGGACTGCCCGCCCGGTCCAGAGGAGCGGTACACGTCGATCTGCAGGTCACTCGGGTCGATCTGCACGTCCACCTCTTCCGCCTCAGGCAGCACTGCGACAGTGGCCGTGGAGGTGTGGATGCGGCCCTGCGACTCGGTCTCCGGAACGCGCTGCACGCGGTGCGTGCCGCCCTCGTACTTGAACACGCTGTAGGCGCCGTCGCCCTTGATCTCGAAGGTGTAGTTGCCATCGCTCACCGACAGCGGCTCGACCTTGAACTTGCGGCGCTCCGCGTAGCGGCTGAGCATGCGGTAGAGGTCGCCCGCGAAGAGCCCGGCCTCCTCACCGCCCGTGCCCTGGCGGATCTCGACGATCACGTTCTTCTCGTCGTTGGGGTCGCGCTCGACCATGGCGAGGCGGATCTCCTCGTCGAGCTCGCGCAATCGCGCCTCCGACGTGGTGAGAAGCTCACGCAGCTCCGGATCGTCGCCGTCCTCGGCGAGCAACTCGCGCGCGCCGGCGGCGTCGTCAGCGGCCTGCCTGTACTCGCGCGCGAGCTCGTGCGCGGGTTCGAGCTGGCTGTACGCCCGCCCCACCTCCGCGTAGCGCTCCCGGTCCCCGATCACGGAGGGGTCCGACATCTGCTCGGAGAGCTCGCGGAAGCGCGTTTCGATCTGTGAGACGAGCTGCTCAATCATCGCGGTAGCTGAGGGTAGCTACGCGACGACTTCCATCCCGACTCGGTCTTCGTCAGAAGCCTCTTCGGGATTCTCCACGGCGAGCACTGCCTCCATGGAAGCGATCGCCACTGCGAGCTGATCCAGCGAGGGCGGGCGCGTGGTGAGCTTCTGAAGCTGCATGCCCGGCCACATTGCGATCTGCGCCCAGCGCTTGGAGCGATGCTTGCCGAACAGCTTGATGATCTCGAACGCGATGCCCGCGACGATCGGGATGCCGAGCACTCGGGAGGCGAACAGCCAGTACCACGCGGGCGTGCCGAGCGGCGCGAACACGAACAGCGCCACGACCATCACGATCAGCAGGAAGCTCGTGCCGCAGCGCGGGTGCAGCCGCGAGAAGCGCTGCGCGTTCTCGGGCGTGAGCGGCAGGCCGGCCTCGTAGCAGGAGATCGTCTTGTGCTCCGCGCCGTGGTATTCGAAGACGCGCTGGAGATCCGAGATCCGGGAGATCGCCCACAGGTAGCCGACGAAGATCGAGATACGGATGGCCTTCTCGATCAGGACGAACTCGATCGAGCCCGAGATGTGATGGCGGAAGAGGCTGGTGATCCCTACGGGCAGCAGGAAGAAGAGGCCGACCGCGAGCGCGAGCGAGAAGGCCACCGTGCCGGCCCATGCGCCACCGGACACCTCCTGCTCGTCCTCTTCGAGCTGCGCGTTGGTGGAGATGCCGAGCGCCTGAAGTCCGATCTTGAGCGACTCCACGAGCGCCACCACGCCGCGCACGAGCGGCAGGCGCATCCAGCGATGCGTCTTCAGCCACGACACGAGCGGGAACGACTGAACGTCGATCGCGCCGTCGGGCTTGCGCACCGCCACCGCCCAGGTGGAGACGCCGCGCATCATCACTCCCTCGAGCACGGCCTGGCCGCCCACCGGGGCGTCGCGAACCGCCCGAAGCGGCTCCGGCGAGGACGAATCGATCTGCCCATTCGCGTGCGCGGCAGGGCTCAGCGCGGAGTCGCTCATGCGTCCATGCTAATCGGACCCATGCGCTCTGTCCTGAAGTCTGCTGCTAGCTGCAGGGGAGCGTGAGCGCGTTGTCGGACTCGTCTGTCTCGGCGATCTTGCGGTCCGGATCGGCCACGGCGCGCAGGCTGAGGCCGCAGCGCGGGGCCTCGATCTGCACCACGCTCGACTCCTGAGCCGGCAGTAGGTCCACGTTCGCCGTCCCGGCTGTCATGCCGTCGACCTGGAGCTCGACGGGGACGTTGCGCGCGTCCCCCATCCCGTTGTTGGACACGCTGATCGAGTACAGCCGGTCGCCGGCCACCTGCGCCGGCGCGGACGTGATCGAGGTGATCGTGAGGTTTGGCAGCGGCGCCGGCTGGTGGCAGCTGCGCGAGCGCAGCGTGCTCGTGCGGAGCAGCGAGCCGCTCGAGTCATACCAGCGGAACTGAACGCGCATGCGATAGCTGCCGCCGTCGCGGAGCGCGGTCACGCGCTGGTTGTAGATGAATGTGTGCGCGCCCGGCTTGGAGCGCCGCCATGGCCTGAGCTCGGGCAGCGCGACCTGCTTGAAGTGCGAGAAGCGGCCGCCGAGGCGCTCGAGGAGGGTGAAGCGCATCTCCATCTCCTGGCTCGCCGGAATCCGGCGCATCTGACCGCTGAAGGAGGCGTAGCGCTGCGCCATGTCGTCGGAGGGGTGGCAATCGCTCACCACAACCCTCGCAGTGCGCGCACTCGCGTCCGGTGCGGCGAGAGCAGCCGTCACCGAGCAGCCCAGCGTGGCTGCGGCAATGAAGAGGGCTGCAAAAGGACGGCGCATGGAGCTACAAGAAACAGCTCCACCGGTCCGGAGTTTCGGCTTTTAAGACTTGCGCTTGGCGGCGCGGCGGCGGAAGCGCTCCACTCGGCCGCCCGTGTCCACGAGCTTCTGGCGGCCCGTGTAGAAGGGATGGCAGTTGGAGCAGATCTCGACGTGCAGCTCAGGCTTCGTGGAGCGAGTGGTGAACTCGTTCCCGCATGTGCAGGTGACGTGAGCCTCGACGTACTCGGGATGCGTATCGGTCTTCATATGCAATTGAGTCTAGCGACCGGCCGCAGGCCGCTTTACCCACTCAACGCCTCAAGAATCGGTGCTCGGCGGACGATTTAGACGCTAGTTGGATCGCGCCAAATGAGCACCAGCCAGCAGCCCACCCGAGCGGGCCGCCCGCGGCCTGCCCTCATTCCCTACTACGTGGGTGGTCTCGTGCTGGCCGCGGCTGCGGCCGCCGCGTTCTCGGACTTCGGCCGGATCACGGACAAGCCGCTCGTCTTCGGTCTTCTCGTCGCGCTCACCCTGTCGCTCGACATGGTGCGGATCGAGCTCTTCGACCGCGGGAACATCTCGCCGGCCACCGTGCCCGCGATCGTGCTCGGATGCCTTTACGGCCCCGCCGGTCCGATATGTGCCGAAGCCGCGATCCTGCTCGCACGCATGGCCCGGCGGGCGCCGTCCCCGCTCAAGCAGCTGTTCGACTTCGGCCTGCTGGCGCTGTCGGGCGCCGCGGCCGCGATGGTCTTCGAAGCCACGTCCATTGACGAGGTGGGCGCGCTCATCGCCGTTTCGGTGGCTGCCGGCGGCACTTACTACCTGGTGAATTCGTGGCTGGTGGCGATCGTGTGGGGCCTCGACGAGGGCATCAGCCCCATCGCCGCCTGGCGCGAGCGAGCGGCCTGGCTCTGGATGCACAACCTCGCCGCCGGAGCGATGGCAGGCACGTTCGTGGCGGCGGAGCGCGCGCTTGGCGGGTCGGCGTTCGTGATCTTCGGCGTGCC
>DATEPK010000074.1:0-2616 GCA_035273245.1 Thermoleophilaceae bacterium | reverse complement strand
CGGCCGGTGAACTCGAGGTAGCGGAGCGTCTCGGCGTCGACCGGGAAGATCCCGCAGGTCGCGCCGTACTCGGGGGACATGTTCCCGATCGTCGCGCGGTCGGCGAGCGGCATGTTGGCCAAGCCCTCGCCGTAGTACTCCACGAACTTGCCCACCACGCCCTTCTGGCGCAGCATCTCGGTGACCGTGAGGACGAGGTCGGTGGCGGTCGCGCCCTCGGGCAGCGCGCCGGTGAGCCTGAAGCCAACCACCTGCGGCACGAGCATCGACACCGGCTGGCCGAGCATCGCCGCCTCGGCCTCGATGCCGCCAACACCCCAGCCGAGCACGCCGAGGCCGTTGATCATCGTCGTGTGCGAGTCGGTTCCCACGAGCGTGTCCGGGAACGCCTGGCCATCGCGCGCGTACACCACGCGTCCGAGGTACTCGAGGTTCACCTGGTGGCAGATGCCGGTGTTGGGCGGCACCACGGCAAAGTTGTCGAACGCCGTCTGGCCCCAGCGCAGGAACGCGTAGCGCTCACGGTTGCGCTCGAACTCGAGCTCGGCGTTGCGCGCGAACGACGTGCGGCTGAGGAACTCGTCCACCTGGATCGAGTGGTCGATCACGAGCTCGGCGGGCTGGAGCGGGTTGATCTTGGCCGGATCGCCGCCCATGTCCGCCATCGCGTCGCGCATGGCGGCGAGGTCGACGATGGCGGGCACGCCGGTGAAGTCCTGCATGAGAACGCGGCTCGGGGTGAAGGCGATCTCCTCACTCGGGTCGGCCTTCGCGTCCCAGCGAGCGATCTTCTCCACGTCCTCGGCGGTCACGTTCTCGCCGTCCTCGGTGCGGAGCAGGTTCTCCAGCAGGATCTTGAGCGAGTAGGGAAGACGGGCGACGTCGTACTTCGACTGGAGGGCGTCGAGACGGAAGATTTCGTAGTCGGTCCCGCCCGCGCTCAGCGTCGCGCGGGCGTCAAAGCTGTTCGGATTTGGCATGTCTTGAACCCTACTCTTGCCCTGTGGGACCTCTTCACGACCTCACCTGCGTGGTGCACGTGCACTCCACGCACTCGGACGGCACGGGCACCGTGGCGGAGATCGCCGCCGCCGCGGCACGCAACGCCGTGGACGTGGTGCTGTTGACCGACCACGACACGCTTGCCGCGCGGCGCGCGGGTGAGGAGGGCTGGCATGGCGACGTGCTCGTGCTTGTGGGCGAGGAGGTGACACCGCGAAACCGCGACCATTACCTCGCCTTCGGCCTCGATCGGGAGGTGAGCCGCAACCAGCCGGCGGCGGGCATCGTCTCGGACGTGACCGAGCGCGGTGGGTTCGGCTTCTGCGCCCATCCGTTCTCGCAGGGGTCGAAGCGCTTCAGGCGCGCCGCGGGCATGCCGTGGACGGACTTCGACCACGAAGGGATCGCGGGACTCGAGGTGTGGAGCTTCGTGACCGACACCGCGGAGAAGCTCGACTCGCTGCGCGCCGCCGCGCGGTTCGTGGCGGCGCCGGAGCGCTGGCTCGACCACCCGCCGGAGCGCAACCTGGCCGAGTGGGACCGGCTGTGCGCTATGCGCCGAGTGGTGGGGATCGCGGGCATCGACGCCCATCAGATCGGTTACCGGATCCGCGGGCACGTGCCGGTGCGGCTCATGTCGTACGCGCGCTCATTCCGCTTCCTGCGCACGCACGTGCTTGCCGACGAGGCGCTTGACGGCGAGCTCGACCACGATGCCGCACTGGTGTACGCGGCGCTGCGAGAAGGCCGCTGTTACATGTCGGTGGACGACCTTGGGCCGCCCCGCGGCTTCAGCTTCAGCGCGGGCCACACGCCGATGGGCGGCGAGGCCGAGCTCGATGGGCAGACGCTGGTGGCGACGGTCCCGCGGCCGGCGCGCCTCCGGCTGGTGCGCAACGGCGAGCCGATCGCGGAGCGGGAGGGCTCGGAGATCCAGCACGAGGCGAAGGAGCCAGGCGCCTACCGAATCGAGGCGCATCTGGGGCAGCGCAGCTGGATCCTGTCCAACCCGATCTATCTGCGCTGACGGCCTACTCGCTGAGTCCCACCACGTCCAGTGCCTCGCCGCGGCGTCTGAAGACCTTGCCCCACACCACCTTGCCGCCCTCGAGGCGCCAGACGAAGCTCGCGGGGTCATCCGCCACAGAGCCGCCGCCCGCCGCATAGATGCGGCCGAAGGCCAGCACGTAGTTGCCGGCATGGCGGTACTCCTGGATGCTCACCTCGAGCCTGTCCCAGGTGTCCGCGACGTCGGCGAAGTACTGGCGCATGCCCGAATGACCGACATATGAGCGGTGCGGCCGGACGAACGCGGGCGCGGGCTCGAACAGCACGTCGGGGTCGAGCAACTCGATCATCGCGTCGATGTCGCGCTTCGAGAATGCCTCGAAGACGCGCTTGACCACAGCGACGTTGTCCGGCCCATCGCTCATGGGCGCACCACAAGTCGCGGTCCGGGGCCGCGCGAGTCCATGCCGCGAGTGTTGCAGACAGCTACAAGCGGGTCCAGACCGCCGCGGCCGCAATCAACACAATTCCTAGCGCGAGAACTCGCAGCGCGGCGTCCAGTGGGCCCGCGAGCCGGTCCGCCGTGAGCTCTATTTCGCTGCCGTC
>DATEPK010000073.1:0-3153 GCA_035273245.1 Thermoleophilaceae bacterium | reverse complement strand
AGCTCGTAGGTGGACGGGTTGAGCGTGGCGCCGCCCTGCACGACGTGCGCGCCGAGATCCTCGTACAGGTGCACGAGGCCGTCACCGCTCGCCACGGCCACTACATCGCAGGTGGCCCGCGCGGCCGGTGACGCGCCGTTGCCGTCGGCGGCGGTGAGGCGGGCGCTGCGGTCGGCGATCTGCTCGCGCATGTCCGCGACGTCGAAGCGCGAGACCTCCCCCACGCCCTCGAACAGCGCGGCCGCGGAGTCCGGCTCGTCGGTGTGCACGTGCACGCGCAGCGTCTTGTCGTCGCCGACGACCAGCACGGAGTCGCCGATCTCCTCGAGCCTGCGCACGAACTCCGAGCCCTCGAGCCCCTCTCCGGAGACGGCGAAGTTCGTGCAGAAGCGGTACTGGCTCGATTCGTGCTGCGGCAGGTGAAGCGATCTCGCCGGCAGCTCGTGCGCGATCGCCGGCGGCTCCTCGCCGCGCAGCGATCCGATCACGCCCGCCATCAGCACCGTCATTCCGTAGGCGCCCGCGTCCACCACGCCGGCCTCGCGCAGCACCGCGAGCTGGCCGGGCCCCTTCTGCACGGCGTCCTTGGCCGCCTCGAGCGCGCGCTCGAGCACCTCGGCAAGCAGCTCGTCCTGCTCGTCGGGGCCCGCGTCGGGACCGAGGCGCTGAATGTCCATGTGCGCGAGGTCCTGCGCCACGCGGTGGGCCATCGCGCGTACCGCGGTGAGCATGGTGCCCTCCGCGGGGTCGCGCACGGACTCGTATGCGGCGTCCGCCGCGCGGGCGAGCGCGGCCGCCACGAGCACGGGGTCCACGAGCTCACCTGGGCGCGATGCAAGCTCTGCCGCCGCGCCGCGCACGATCTGGGAGAGGATCACGCCGCTGTTGCCGCGCGCTCCGAGCAGCGCGGCGCGCGCGACGGCGTGGACGATCGCCTCGCGTCCGATCACGTCGATCGGCTCGCCGTTCATGCGGTCGAGCTCGTCGAGCACGGCGCGCATGGTCATCGCCATGTTGTCCCCGGTGTCGCCGTCGGCGACGGGGAACACGTTCAGGTCGTTGACCTCCTGGCGGCGCGCTTCAAGCTCCGCATAAGCGGCCGCGACAGCGCTGCGGAATCGAACGAGACTCGGGTCGGGCACGACGAGGTTTTACACCGGCACGTCGGACATGTTGCGTCCGGACCAGGACTGCCCCCGCGTAGCGGCGGGCTAAACGGCCTTGGTCACCTTACCGGCCTTGAGGCAGCGCGTGCAGACATACTCGCGGCGAGGCGCGCCGTTCACGAGGATCCGGACCTTCTGCAGGTTGGCGTCGAAGCGGCGCTTGGTCGCAACCATCGAGTGGCTGCGGTTGTGTCCGAACGCCGGACCCTTACTGCACACGTGGCATACCTTCGGCATCGGCGGGAAGGCTAGCAATGCGTGATCCGGCGGATCACCTCGGCCGTGAGATCGGGCCTGCTCACCGCCCCGTCCTCCACATATTCGATCCGCGCCTCGGGGGCATCGCGCCGCAGCACGTCGTCGAGCTCAGCTGGGAACCAGAGATTGCCGCCGAAGATCAGAAACCACAGCCGATCGCCCAGCCTCCGAGCCGGTGCGCGCGAGTCGTGCGTGCCCCAGCCGCGCAGCCTGCCGAGTGTGGCCTCGAGCGGCGCGTTGGCGATGATGTCGTCGATCCGCTGCTGGATCTGCTCGGCATTCATCTGAGGGTTGCCGCCCTCCACGGCCGTGCGCAGGCCCGCGCGGTAGTCGCTCTCGAACAGCTTCACGAGCGCGCCCACGACCGCCGGTGAGGATGCGAGTCCGTCCTCCACGTTCGCGTAATCGCGACCGCTGCCAAGGGGCGCGATCCCGGGGCTCACGACCGCCTTCACAAGCGCCGGCCGGAGCGCTGACACTTCAACCCCGCGGTGCAGGGCGTCGCCGAACCCGACGATCACCGCGGGCTCGCGGAGCTCGTCGAGGAGGTGGGCGAGGTCCTCGGCGTCCGTGGGAATGTCGTACGGCCCCGTGCGAGTGGACTGGCCCGTGCCGCGCGGGTCGTACAACACGACGCGGTGGTCGCGGGCGAGCTCGCCGGCCAGAGGGGCGAGCCCGGCGGGAACGGACGTGCAGGGGGCGGCGAGCACCACGGGCACGCCCTCGCCGCGCTCCTCCCAGTGAAGCTCTACGCCGTCAGGAAGCCGTAGCTTCGGCACGGTCCGTGACCTCGCGGACCGGGTCGCCGGTGCGGATCGTGCCGCTCGTCAGGATGTCGGCGCGCAGTCCGCCGCGGTGTACCAGCCCGCGCATGGTGCCCGGCGGCGTGAGGCTCTGGAGGTGCGCGCACGGCTCGCACAGCTCCACGCCCACGCACTCCACGTCGCCCACCGTGAACCGCTTGCCCACGAGCGGGTTGAGCCTGATGCCGCGGGTGTAGATCTGGCGGCGGGCCTCGCCCGGGCCGAGCTCGATTCCGTGCTCCTCGGCCAGCGCATCGAGCGCCTCGGCCTCGATCAGCGTGAGGTTGCGGCCCGGCTCGCCGCGCTTGCGCGGCGGCAGCGCGTCGATGTGCTTTCGGTCGCCCTCCAGGCCCTCGCCGGCCACCGCGGCCACCGCTTCCACCTCGCCGAGCGGCCCGCCCTGGTCGGGCCCGATGAAGATCGCCTCTACGTAGCCCTCGACGTTCAAGGCAGGAAGCGCGCCACGCTTTCGGCCACGCAGACCGGCTTCTCGCCGCCCTCAATCTCGACGGTGAACTTCGTGACCGCCTGGTGCCAGCCGCCGCCGACGTCGTCCACCGACAGCACCTCGGAGTACGCACGGACCTTCGCTCCGGCGGGCACCGGCGCGGGGAAGCGCACCTTGTTCCAGCCGTAGTTCACGCCGAGCTTGAAGCCCTTGTTCTCCATCAGCTGCTCGCGAAAGCCGTCGATGATCGAGAGCGTGAGGTTGCCGTGCGCGATCGGCCCGCCAAACGGGCTCTCGTTCTTCGCACGCTCGATGTCGACGTGGATCCACTGGTGATCCCCGGACACCTCCGCGAACTGGTTGATCATCTCCTGCGTGACCTCGCGCCACTCGCTCGGCCCGATCTGCTGGCCGACGATTTCCTTCAGACCTTCGATTCCGTCAACAGTTATTGGTGCCATGCGGGCAGAGTACCCGC
>DATEPK010000072.1:0-6078 GCA_035273245.1 Thermoleophilaceae bacterium | reverse complement strand
AGCCGCTAGAGTCAGCGGGCCGGATGGCCACCGCCTCGCGTCCCACACTGGCGCCCGCCGCGCTTCGTGGGGGCCGGCTCTCCTCGAAGGCGCGCAGGGTGCTGCCAGCGCTCGCCGTGATCCTCGGCGTGCCCGTGCTGCTCTGGCTGCTCTACAAGCCGAGCTACGTCAACTTCGACGCTCGCTACTCGCTGCTCTGGGCGCGCGACATCGTGCACGGGCACACGCCGGACTACACAGCCGTGTTCGCGCCCACGCCGCACCCGCTGCAGACGCTCGCGAGCTTCCCGCTGCTTCTCTTCGGCGACAGCTCGGCGAAGGCAATGGTGGCGGTGACGCTGCTGGCACTCGGCTTCCTCACCTGGCTCGTGTACCGGCTCGGAGCCGAGCTCTGGCATCCGGCGGTGGGCGTCGTAGCCGCCGTGGTGGTTGTCACGCGACCGAGTCTCGACCGCTTCGCCCTCATCGGCTACCAGGACATCGCCTTCGCGGCGCTAGTTGTATGGGCGCTGCTGCTGGAAACACGAAAGCCACGGCGCGGCCCAACAGTGCTCCTCGTGCTCGCGCTGGCCGGACTGATGCGCCCCGACGCGTGGTTCCTCTCCGCCCTCTACGTGGCCTATCTCTGGCGCGGAACTGATGCCCGCGGCCGCGCCCAGCTCATCGGGCTTGCGCTCATCGCGCCCGTGCTGTGGATCGCCCAGGACTGGATCATCACCGGCCAGCCGCTCCACTCGCTCGAGGGGACGAAGACGCTGGCCGGCGAGGTGAACCGCCGTCGCCCGCCTCTCACCATTCCCAAGCGCACCGCCTGGTACTACAAGCTGCTGCTGCTCTGGCCGCTCGCCGCGGGCGTCCCAGTCGGGCTCCTTTTCGCCTGGCTGTACGCCCGACGGCGCTTTGCGCTGCTCGTGGGCGCGGCCGTGGCGCTCACGCTGTTCATCGTGATCACTTCGATAGTGGGGCTGTCGCTGATCCAGCGCTACCTGGTCACCCCCGGCACGCTCCTGACGGTGGTCTACGGGCTCGCGGTGTTCGGCTGGCTGAAGCTCGCGCCCGGGCAGCCGCGCAAGGTCTGGACGGTCGTGGGCCTGCTGGCGCTCGCGCTCTCGCTCGCCTACATCCCCGCGCAGGTGAGCAAGCTCCGCTCGATCAAGAGCACGATGAACCGCGAGGCCCGCACCTACGCGGACCTCAGGCTCGTCGGCCAATCACCCGCGGTGCGCGCTCGGTTCGAGCGCTGCGGCACGATTTCCACCATCGGCCACAAGGCGATGCCGGATCTGCGCTACTGGCTGAATGGTCCGCCGCATTCGATCGACCTCGTGGAGGGCAAGAAGACCAAGGTCGGCCCGCTGATGCTCCAGCCGCGCGCGACCAAGCAGATGTGGAGCTTCGACGCCGACGAGTTCGCGAAGATCACGCCACCGGCCGGCTACACGCGCCTGTACGCGAACCACTCGTGGACGGTGTGGGCGGCGCCGGGCTGTACCGGCGGCCGGCTGTCAGCCGCGCCGGGCGGCGACGCCCAGACCGACTCGGGCGGCTAGCTCGCCGGCAGGTTCGTGCAGCCCGACTGGATCCTGCACGGGTAGATCTGCCACGCGCGCAAATCGCCCTGCGGGTCGAACAGGTACGCGCCGTCCCCGATCTGCTTCGCGGCATTCACGTTGTTGAAGATCGGGTAGCGCAGGCCCCAGTAGAAGGTGTCGAGCGTGTCATCGCCCTTGCCGACGTGCACGGTGATGTGGTCGCCCGGGTTGACCACCACCCCGGCGGGGAAGTGAAA
Organism: Thermoleophilaceae bacterium; assembly: GCA_035273245.1. Classification (GTDB taxonomy): domain Bacteria; phylum Actinomycetota; class Thermoleophilia; order Solirubrobacterales; family Thermoleophilaceae; genus JAICJR01. Next base: position 4,289 of record DATEPK010000072.1, on the reverse strand, counting down.
GCGCTTCGTGGCGGAGTCGCGCACCCACCAGCCGGCGAGGCTGATCGGCCGCACGCCGCGGTTGTACACGCGCACGTACTCGCCGTTCACGTTCACGGTGTCGTTGCCCGCCGCGTTCCAGTGCACCGTGACCTGCAGTGGGATGTCCTGATCGGGCCCGTAGCCGCAGAACGTGGGGTCGAACAGGCCGATGCGGCGAGACGCCGCCTGCTGCATCAGGTACATGTACTCGCGGTTCCAGGCGAACTCCGTGCTGTTCGGCAAAAACAGCGCGTCGCCGCGTGACACGAGCAGCGCGTTGAGGTCGTGCCACGACCCGCGGATGAACACCTGGATGTCCTTCACGAATCGCACGCCCGCGCGCGTGAGCTTGTTCTGGTACACGAGCCGCACCTGGTTGTTGCTGCGCCTGATGAGGCTCGTGGTGAGGTACGTCGCGTTGAGCGCGTGGCATTCGCCCTGCTGCCTGGCGAGGTTGCTGTTGTAGACGGACTGCTCGGTCGCGTTCACGCCCGTGAAGCGAATGCGATGGTTGCCCGCCCCGGCGATGCGCACGTCGATCGTGTCGCCGTCGTCGACGAAGTCGAGCTTCGCGTTCTCGGCGAAGCAGACGGGCTGCGCCTGGCCCGGCATGCACGGCACCTGGAAGATCTGCGACGCCGCCCGCGCATGGCCTGCGAACACGCATGGGAACGCGAACGCCGCCAGCGCGGCAAAGCCGCAGAAAGCCTTGCTCTTCACACGCATACGCGCAGGTAACACAGCGACCTGACGATAGATGCGCGCCCTCGTGGGCCCCGGCTACGTGGTCAGCTCGCAGACGCGCCGCTCGAGCAGGCGCCGCTCAGCGTGGTCATGTGCCAGCTCGAGCGCCCGCGCGTACGCGGCGCGCGCCTCCTCGGTGCGACCGAGCCGGCGCAGCAGCTCACCGCGGGTGGAGTGCAGGTACTGGTAGTCGTCGAGCTCGAGCCGATCGATGATGGCGAGCCCCGCCTCGGCGCCCTCGGCCTCGGCCACCGCAACGGCGCGGTTCAGCTCCACCACCGGCGAGCCGGTGAGCCGCGACAGCTCGCCGTACAGCGCCGCGATCTCCGCCCAGTCGTGCGGCTCGTCGGCGTGGAGCGAGGCAATGGCGGCCTGCAGCACGTACGACCCGCGGCCATGAAGTGCCAGAGCGCGGTCGAGCACGGCACGCCCCTCCGCGATTTGCGCTCGGTCCCACAGCGAGCGGTCCTGGTCGGCCAGCAGCACCAGTTCGCCGTCGCGGAAGCGCGCCTCCCGGCGCGCGTCGTGAAGCAGCATCATCGCGAGCAGTCCGTGCACCTCCGGCTCGTCCGGCATCAGCTCGGCGAGCGCCCGCCCGAGACGGATCGCTTCTGACGCAAGGTCGCCGCGACCCCCGTAGCCCTCGTTGAAGATGAGATAGATCACGGCCAGCACGGCCGCGAGCCTGTCGGGCAGCAGGTGGTCCGGGGGCACGCGGAACGGGATGCCCGCCGCCTTGATCTTCCGCTTGGCGCGCACCAGCCGCTGCGCCATGGTCGCCTCCGGCACGAGGAACGCGCGGGCGATCTCCACCGTCGTCAGGCCGCCGAGCGTGCGCAGCGTGAGCGCCACCTGGGCATCGGTTGCAAGCGCCGGGTGGCAGCACGTGAAGAGGAGCTCGAGCCGCTCGTCCTGGAATGTGGCCTCGTCCATCAGGTTCACCTCCACCGGCTCCGGCAGCTCGAGGAGCTTGGTCTTGGCCGCCAGCGTGCGGTCGCGGCGGATGCGGTCGATCGCGCGGTTGCGTGCGGTGGCCACGAGCCAGCCCGCCGGGTTCGCCGGAGCGCCGTCACGGGCCCAGCGTTCGGCCGCGATCGCGAACGCCTCCTGCGCGGCTTCCTCGGCGAGGTCGAAGTCGCCGAGGAAGCCGATGAGCGCAGCGAGCACACGACCCCAGTGGTCGCGGAACGCCCTGTCGAGGGTGGCTACCAACCCTCCACCAGCGGGCGCACCTCGATGGCACCGCCCATGCTGGCCGCTGGAATGCGCGCGGCCAGTTCGATCGCGGCGTCGAGGTCGTCGGCCTCGAAGAAGAGGTAGCCGCCGAGCGCCTCCTTCGTATCCACGAACGGCCCGTCCGTGGTGAGCGTCTTGCCGTCCTGCACGCGCACGGTGGTGGCGGTCTCCGGCTCGCCCATCTGCACGCCCGGTGTGACGCCCGGGGTCTCGTTGAGCGCCTTGTAGGCGGCGAACACACGCCCCTGCTCCTCCTCCGACAGCTTGCCCCACGCCTCGGGGTCGCGCGGGGTCGGAGTGGTGCCCTGATGGATAAGCAGCATGTACTTCATCGCGTCCTCCTTTGGGAGATGGTCGCCCAAGAGACGAACGGGGAGAGGCGAAATCGACACGAGCCGTGTTGACACGAGGCACGTCAATGTGACACGCTACGTGTCAGATGAGCACGGTCAGCCTTCGCGACCAGCACGCCGAGCTCACCCGCGAGCGGATCCTGAGCGCGGTGGCCGGGCTCCTCGAAGATGTTCACGCCACCGAGCTGACGGTGCCTGAGGTGGCGGCGGCCTCGGGCGTGTCGCTGCGGACGATCTACCGCTACTACCCAACGCGCGAGCAGCTGCTCGATGCGGCGGGCCGCTGGATCGGCGACGAGCTGTTCAAGCACCCGTACCCGCGCAGTCTCGATGACACGGCCGAGCGTTTCCGGACCGAGGTGGTCCACTTCGACGATCGCCCGGGACTCGTGCGCGCGCTGGCGCTGTCACAGCTCGGTCGCGAGGTACGCTCCCATCGGCGCCAGGAGCGCACGGCCGCAATCCGCCGCGCGCTTCACGAGGAGGTGGGTGCGCTCCCCGAGGACGAGCTGCGACGTGCCGAGGCGGTGCTCGCGTACCTCCACAACATGCTCGCCTACACCACCCTTCGCGAGGAGAGCGGCCTGACGGGGGCGGAGATCGGCGAGGCGCTGGGGTGGGCAATTTCCACGCTGGTCGCGGACCTGCGCCGGCGAGATCGAAAGCAAAGGAGAGAAGGGAAATGAGTGAGCAGGTGATCGTCAGCGGGCCGGGTGAAGGACGTTCCCTGCTCGTCGGCGGCGGCGACTACGTCACGTACAAGGTGCGCAGCGCGGAGAGCGGCGGTGCCTACTTCTGCTTCGAGGTCTCCACCACGCCCGGCTTCGGGCCGCCACTGCACTCGCACGAGTACCGCGAGCTCTTCTACGTGCTCGAGGGCGAGTACGAGTTCACCATCCAGCGCGGTGACCAGCTGGAGACCGTGATGGGCGGAGCGGGCACCGCGGTCGCGATTCCGCCGAACGTGCCGCACACGTTCAAGAACGCGACGGACAAGCAGGCGCGCCTCCTCTTCGTCCACCAGCCCGCGGCGCTCGAGGAGTTCTTCGAAGAGTTCGGCGTGGCCATCCCTGCCGCCGGCCAGATGCCCGATGATCTCGACCCGCCCGACTTCGCGGCGATGGGCGCGGCGCTCGAGCGCAACGGCGTCCACGTACTGGTGCACTGATGGACAGCCGCGTAATAAACCCGTGGACCTGGCAGGACCGCCTCGGCTTCGTGCAGGGCAGGGAGGTGAGCGGCGCCGAGCGCACGCTCTACTGCGCGGGGCAGACGTCGGTGGACGAGAACGGCCAGCCGCTGCACGAGGGCGACATGAAGGCGCAGGCCCTCCAGGCGATCGACAACCTGGAGACGGTGCTGCGGGAGGCCGGCTACGAGCTGTCCGACATCGTTCGCCTGACCATCTACGTCACGGACGTGCCGGCCTACCGTGAGGCCGCCCCCGCGATCGGAGCGCGGCTCGGCCAGGCAGGCGTTCGGCACACCTCCACGCTGCTCGGCATCTCGCGCCTGGCCATGCCGGAGCTGCTGATCGAGATCGAAGCGACGGCGGTGAAGTAGTCAGCCGCCGGTCCTGCCCTCCGAGGCGATGAGCAGCACGCGCGTGTCCGTGCGGATGCGGAGCTGCTCGCGCAGTTCACGGCAGCGCTCATCGCTTTGGAGGGCACGCAGTCCGGCGAGCGGGGCGGCGCCGGACTCGCCGATGGTGAGGCCGTTCGCGGCCAGCTCGATCATGGCGGCCTCCGCCTCGGTGTCGCTCACCGCGACGGTGCCCGCGATGCCGTGGTGGAGGCTCGGCCATGCGGCGGGGGACACCTCGGCGCAGTCGAGGCCCGCCATCGTGGTTCCGGGCGTGGGCACCGGCGTCGGGACGCCGTCCGCGAGTGACGCGCTCAGGCATGCGGCCGTTGCCGGTTCGACGCCCACGACCTG
>DATEPK010000071.1:0-4653 GCA_035273245.1 Thermoleophilaceae bacterium | reverse complement strand
GGCAGGCGGATGTCGTCGAGGTAGTTGCCCTTGCCGCGGATGAAGCGCGCGTCCTCCTTGCGCTTGAGCCGGCCGAAGCCGATGGGGCGCTCGGTCTGCGGAGACGGAAGGTTCTCGATGATCGTCATGCCTGCACCTCCTGCCGCGAGCCGGCTTCTTCGTGCTCGGCCGCCCACTGGATGGCGGCGACGATGTTCTTGTAGCCGGTGCAGCGGCAAATGCCGCCGGATATCGCGGTTCGGATCTCTTGCTCGGTGGGGTTGGGGTTCTCGTCAAGCAGCGCGCGGGCCGTCATCAGCATCCCGGGTGTGCAGAAGCCGCACTGGAGCGCATGCTTCTCGTGGAAGCCCTGCTGCACGGGGTCGAGCCGGCCGTTTTGCTCGAGCGACTCGACCGTGCGGATCTCGTGCCCCTCGCACATCGCGGCGAGCGTGGTACACGACTTCACAGCCTTGCCGTCCATCATCACCACGCATGCGCCGCAGTTGGACGTGTCGCAGCCCCAGTGCGTGCCGGTGAGTCCGGGCGTGTCGCGGATGAAGTGGACGAGCAGCGTGCGCGGCTCGGCGTCCCGGGAGACCTGCTGGCCGTTGATGTTGATCGTCATCTGCATTGGGGTCAGGCCTCCTGCTCGAGGGCGCGGGCGGTGGCCCGGCTGAGTGCACGTTTTGTGAGGACGCCGGCGAGGTGGCGCTTGTAGTCCACAGGCCCACGGCCGTCCGCCATCGGCGAGCAGTCCTCGGACGCGATCTGCCCCGCCTGCTCGAACAGCTCCTCTGACGGCGGCTTGCCTCGCAGGAGCTCCTCCGCTCGCTTCAGATGCACGGTTGTGAGGCCGACGGCGCTGAGGCCAATGCCAACGTCGTGGATCGTCGAGCGGTCCACCCATACCGCCGCCGCCGCCGCCGCGATCGCCCAGTCACCCGCGCGGCGCTCGACCTTCTCATGTGCGCTGCCGGCGCCGGGGAAGAGCGGCAGCCGGATCTCGGTGAGCAGCTCGCCGTCGTTCACCGCGGTCATGTAAGGCGCCACGTGGAACTCGTCCATCGGCACGATCCGCTGCCCGCTCGTGCCGCGGATCACCACCTTCGCCTTCACCGCCGTGCACACCGCCGACAGGTCCTCGGCAGGGTCCGCCTGGCAGAGCGAGCCGCCGATCGTCCCGCGGTTGCGCACCACCGGATCGGCGATCACCTCTTCGGCGTCGCGGAACACCGGGAAGTGCTCGGCGAGCAGGTCGGACTTGAGCAGGTCCACGTGCCTCGTGAGCGCGCCGATCGCGATCTGGCCGCCCTCGTCGCGGATGTACGAGAGCTCGGCTTCGAGGTCGTTGATGTCGATCAGGTGCTCGGGTTGCGCGAGCCGCAGCTTCATCATCGGCAGCAGGCTGTGGCCGCCGGCGATCACGCGGGCCTCGGGCCCGAGCCTGGCGAGGGACGCGATCGCTCCCTCGACGCTCGTCGCGCGCTCATAGTCGAAGGACGCGGGGGTCTGCAACGTGCGCTCCTCTCGTTCTCTAGCTCTTTGACGGCATCCGCTTGCGCGGCTTGCCGATGTCTTCGCGCTGCTCGTACTGAACCGGCGCGTCAGTTCCGATGACGGGCGAGCGCGGCAGCGGCTCGGGCTCCAGCGGGCGGCCGCCGGGATACAGCCTCCGCGAGGACGCCGTTGCGTACGCGGGGTTGCGTATGGCGGGCCCGTTGGGGCTGGCCGCCGCGATCGGCGCCTCGCGGCCGAGCCGCGCCAGTGTGAGTGTGCCCTTCGTGTACACCTCGCCGATGCGCGGCGCGTCGATGTCCTTGCTCTCAGGGAAGTTGCGGAGGCCTTGCGCCGCCGCCCCGGGATAGAGCCCGTCGATGAGGCCCATCGCATCCACCAGGCCGGCCTTCTTCACGAGCAGGCCCTCAAGCAGGTCGACGCCCGCGTCGAGCTGCTCGTTGATGTCCTTCACGACGTCGTTCACCGGCCTCGTCTTCTCGAGGATCTGACTCACGCCGGCGATCACCTGGTCGAGCCCCGCCGTGATCTTGCGGAGCTGGAGGATCACGCCCACGAGGTAGACCACGAGCGCGAGGACGATCAGCACGACCGCCACGATCATGACGACGGCCGCGCCGCTCATGCCGCCACCTCCGCGTCGTCCACGATCACGTCGAGCGAGGCGCCGTAGCCGGCCACGCCCGCAACCGTCTGCCGCACCTGGTCCTGCGTGGTGAGCAGAAGAGGTACCGCGTCAAGGTCCTTCGATCCCGCCTCGGCCACGTGCGCGATCTCCTTCACGCTCGGGTCGATGCTCTTCGCCGCGCTGAACACACGGTGGAGCAGATACGCCGCGAGCGGGATCACCACGATGAGCAGGACGATGTCCCCGATCCACCAGAGCGTCATCGCGGCCTCCTCTCGGCCACGATCGCGGCCTTCTTCCCGATCCCCGGAAGCGCGCCGAGGATGATGTCGAACTGCGCGTTGATGTCCTTCACGGCGCCCTCGAGCGGGCGCAGGTGGTCCGCCTCCACGCCCTTGAGCGCGGACGCGAGCGTGGCCAGCCCGCCGGAAATGCGCTCGAGTCCCTGCTGCACCCGCACCAGCGCAGCCACGAGCACGAGGATGACGGCCGCCGCAAGGATCACGCTGAGGATGACGAACGTGGTGGTGCTCATATCGCCTCCCCGAAGCCGTCGGTGAGCGCGTTCATGTAGCCGTCCTGCACCACCGCCTCGTCCACGATCTGCGAGAGCACGGGCGCGGTGGCCTCGAGCTGCGGGATGTGGGCCGTCTGGCCCGCGACCACGGTCGCCGTGGCGAGCAGGCCGTCCACAGACTTTTCGATGCTGCTCACCGCCTGGATGAGGAGCCCGAGCAGCACGACCACCACAGCCGCCGCCACGACGCCGATGATGAGCGCGATGCCCCAGTAGCCGTGGGCTGAAATCGCGAGAACGGTCATTTGCCCACCGCCACCTTTCTGAGCGCCCGCGCGGAGTGGAGTATTCGGACGCCGGAGTCGTTGATGCGCGCGATGCCGGGCAGCTCGGAGGTCTGCTCGCGCAGTTGCTCGACCGCGCGCTCGGCCGTTTCAGCCTGCGCGGCGATGCGTCTCGCGAGGAGAACGATCGTGATGACTATGGCCGCGGCCACCGCAATCACTACGACGCCGAGAACGAGCCCAATGATCCATCCAGTGGACGAGGCGGTCACCACGGTCATCTGCGAATCCTCCTAACTCCCTCAAAGGCGGCCAGCACGGCGCCGCCGAGCCAGATCAATGCCCCACGGCGACGATACCCGGCGCCCCCAACCGTGTCCAGGGTTGCCCGGGTGGGGACGCTGTGAGGATTCGGTGAGCGCGCGCCCGTAGCTTCGCTCCGTCATCACGAACGGAGGTTGCAGATGAGACTCGCGACGATTGCGGCCGTGCTATGCGCGGCGCTTCTTGCCCTCGCCGGGACGGCGGCGGCGAACACTTTCAACGTCACGACCACCGACGACGACATCGGTAGTTGTGATCCGGGCGACTGCTCGATCCGCGAGGCGCTCGCCGCCGCCCAGGCCAACCCGGGGGACGACACGGTGAACATCCCGGCCGGCCATTACGTCCTCACTAACGGTGCACTGGAAACCGACGACTTGGGCAACACCACCACCATCGTCGGCCACAGCGCCCGCGACACGATCATCGACGCGAACGGCCAGTCCCGCGTGTACTTCATCAACGACGGCACGGTGAACCTGTCGCACGTGACCATCACCGGCGGTGTCGCCTCCGGGAACGAGTCGTTCGGCTCCGGCGAGGGCGGCGGGATCTTCTTCGACGGCCAGCACATGACGCTCGACCACGTTGCGGTACTTGGCAACAAGGCGCTGGCCCAGCCGGACTTCGGCGGCCAGGGAGGCGGCGTCTTCGCCGAAGAGGCGATGACAATCACGAACTCGCTCGTTGGCGGCAACACCGCCGATGGCACGGGCGCCAGCTTCAGTGGCGGCCAGGGTGGCGGGATCTTCGGCAACGAGGCCCTCACGCTCACGAACGTGACGGTGGCGGGCAATGTCGCTCTGCCCGCGGATCCGAATGCCCAGTTCTCACACAGCCAGGGTGGCGGGATCTTCGTGAACGAGTTCGGGACAAAGTTCACCCATGTCACGATCACGGGCAACCAATCCACGGACACCGATCCAAGCGGCGGCCTTTTCATCAACGACGACACGACGCTCGTCAACTCGATCGTGTTCGGCAACACCGCCAGCGGCACCCCCGGCGACTGCACGACCAACGGCATCGACACATTCACCGAGCAGGGAGTGAACCTCCACGGCCCGGGCGACTGCTTCAGCGCAGCCGCTGACATCACCGCGGACCCGCAGCTGGCCGCCCTCGCCGACAACGGCGGCGAGACCGACACCGCGGCGCTCGCGGCGACGAGCCCAGCGGTCGATCATGCCGACGCCGCCCACTGCGTTCCCACCGACCAGCGCGACCTGCCGCGACCGGCGGTCGCCGGCTGCGACATCGGGGCCTTCGAGCTGCAGCCGGCGCCTCCCGCGCCGCCGGCTCCTCCGGCAGCGGTGAAGGACACCACCAAGCCGAAGGTGACGGTGGCCGGCGTGCGCGCGGCATGTGTCACGCACACGGTCGCGGTCCGAGTTCATGCGAGC
>DATEPK010000070.1:0-9939 GCA_035273245.1 Thermoleophilaceae bacterium | reverse complement strand
CTCATGCCTCCGCCGCCACGCCAACATAGGAGCGCTGGAACTCCGCCGACGCGAACACCTCCTCGGTGCTTCCGTGCGCCAGCAGCTTGCCGCGGTCGAGCGCGATCACGTCCTCGGCGAGCGAGCGCACGAACGGCAGGTTGTGCTCCACGAGGATGATCGTGCAGCCGGTGCTGTGGAGCCGGCGAATCACGTCGGCGAAGTCAGCGGTCTCCGCGTCGTTCAGGCCTGAGGACGGCTCGTCGAGGAGGACGAGCCGCGGCCGGCTCATGATCGCCCGCGCCATCTCCACCAGGCGCCGCTGCCCGAACGTCAGGGTGTTCACGTCTGCGTCGTGCCGGTCGGCCAGTCCCACGTCGATCAACGCGGCCTCGGCGCGCGACTTGCGCTCCTGTTCCTTCAGCCGCCCGGTCCTACGCGTGGCCTGGTCCACTCCGATCAGCACGTTGTCGAGCACGTTCAGGCTGGGGATGAGGCGCAGCCGCTGATAGGTCCGCGCGATTCCGAGCCGAGCGCGCTTCACGCGGTTGTGGGTGGTCACGTCGTTCCCGCCGATCTCGATGTGGCCATCGGTGGCCCACTGCTCGGCGGCGATCATGTCGAGCATCGTCGTCTTGCCCGCGCCGTTCGGCCCGATGAGGGCGGTGAGGGAGCCGGGCCTGACATCGAGCGTCACGCCGTCCACGGCGGTGAGCGCTCCGTAGCGCTTGGTCAACCCCCGAAGCCGCACCGACAGCGGCTCCACCGGGTCGAGCTCGTGGTGCTCCCGGTCGGCCGCGGGAAGCGGCTTGCGCCGGCGGAGGTCCGGGATCCAGCCGTTGAAGTCGGCGCGAGTCGGCATCAGGCCGCGCGGGAAGAAGTGGACGGTGAGGACCACGACCGCGCCCAGGAACGCGAAGCGGTAATCGGAGAGGCTGTTGCCGAGGATCGTGAAGCTCGCCTCGTACACGAAGGCGCCCAGCACCGCGCCCAGGAAGCGCCCATTCCCGCCGATGAACACGGCAAGCGCGAGCGCAAACGACTCCTGCAGGCCGAAGCCGTTGTCGCTCACGTAGCCGAAGTCGCCCGCATAGAGGCCGCCTGCAAGCCCGGCGAGCAGCCCGCCGACGATGAACACCTGCCGCTTGAGGGCCGCCGAGTTGCCGCCGAAGCCCGCGAGCAGCTCCTCGTCGTGGTGGAGCGCCTGGATCGCCCGCCTCATGTGGCCGCGGCCGTAACGCTGGTGCAGCAGCGCGATGATGATCACGAGCAGGACCACCGCCACCACGAGGTAGCGGCCATTGGTGTTGATCTGCATTCCTGCGATCTTCAGCGGCGGCACGCCGATCAACCCGGTGTTTCGTCCCGGAACCCACGACTCCGTGGTGACCACCCGGTCGGTGAGAAGGCTCACCGCCATCGTCGCTATCGCGAGGTAGTAGCCCCGCGCGCGGAGCACCGGTGAGGTGACGAGAGCGAGCGCCGCGCCTCCCACGCACGCGAACAGCAGGGCCAGCAGGGTGGGACCCGACCACTTCTGGGCCATCGTTCCGTAGAAGTAGGCGCCGACGAGGACGAACGACGCCTGACACAGCGAGATCTGCCCGGCGGCGCCGAGCACGAGCCCGAGTCCCACCGTCGCCACACCCCAGATCGCCGCGAGGCTGAGCAGGCTTATGAAGTCGAACGACTGGTACCAGGCGAAGTAGACGAAGACGACGACGGCAGCCGTCCGTACGAGCCCGGCCACCGGAATGCGCCGGGCGGGCGCCGCCTCGACTCCCGTGTCGAGTGCGGCGCCCGCCGGTGCGTCAACGTCGGGCGTGCCTGCCAGCGTGTGCGGCCCGCCTTGATTCATCAGAGACGCGCGATGGTCCCTTGCTTGGTGAAGTACGTCGGCACCACGTAGCCCTGAGGCTGGGCGCCGCGGTGATCCTGCGCCGTCATCGTGCCTCCGTGCCAGACGCCCGTGAACGTGAAGTTGTTCTCAAGGGTCTGCACGAGCTTGTTGGTATCGAGCGTGCCCGCCTTCTCGATCGCCGCCTTCGCCATCCACATCGAATCCCAGCCGGCGCCGACGACGGTGTCGGGCTTGCCGACGACCTGCTTGTAAAGCGCGATCGCCTTGGCGCGTTGCGGGTTGGACGACGTGCCCGGCAGCAGGAGCTCGGGCGACTGCACCAGCACCTGCTTGTTGGCCGCGAGGCCCTTCACCGCCTTGGCCACGTCCAGGGACGCCAGGCAGTTCTCGAGCATGAGCTTGCCCTTGAAGCCGAGCTGCTCGGCCTCGCCGACGGCGGAGATCGCGGCCGGGGTGCACTCGGTGAACCACATGGCCTGGACGCCCTTCGACATTGCCTGCTGGATGGCGGGCTTGAACGAGGCGGCCGTCGGGTCGGTGCGGATGACCACCGGTGTCACGCCGAGCTTCTTCAGGTCAGCGGGGCCGATGGTGGCGGAGTCGTCGCCCGACTTGTCCTTGTCGGCGAACACGGCCGCCTTCTTCGGCGCGTACTGCGAGATCAGCTTCGTGGTCTGGACGATCGTCGGCGTGTAGCCAAGGCCGACGCCGAACATGTGCGTGTCCGGCTGCGGCAGGTCATCGGTGCTGCCGCAGAAGTCCACGATCTGGGCCGCCGCCGTGGCCGGAGCCTCAGCCGCGCAGTCGGGACCGAATGCCCCGCCGAGCATGACCTTGATGCCCTGCGATGCGAACGTGCGGACGTCGCTCACCGCCTTGCTCGGATCCCCCGCGTTGTCGTGAATCACGAGCTTGACCTGACGGCCCATGATCCCGCCGTGCTGGTTGATGTATTGGGCGGCCTTCTCGATCCCGATCGACTCGGTCCCGAGAATCGGCGCCGGTCCGGTCTTCTCGCTGGTCACGCCAATCGTGATCGGCCCCTTGTCACCGCCGCTCGTGCTGCTGCCACCGCTGCTCGAGCTCTTGCCGCCGCAGGCGGCTAGTGCGAGCGCAGCGGTTAGGGCCAGTACAAGCCCAGCAACCCAACGTGCTTTCCGCATTTCTCTCCTTTCGGAACGGCCCCTCATGCCGCCCCTGAAGTCACCCGAACGAGTCCCTCACTGGCCCGCTGAACGCAGCGGTCTACTGTATACACCCCGACCCTACCCAGCTCTGATTCTGGTGTCAATGAAGAAGGCGCGCCGAGTCCGTTAAGGGACCGTTTAGCTCGTCCGCTCATGGCATCAGCAGGCCGCCGTTGACGTGGATCACCTGGCCGGTCACCTGCCTGGCGGCGTCGGACAGCAGGAAGAGAGCGACGTTCGCGCAGTCCTCGGGTGTCGGAATCTCGCCCAGCGGCATCGACTTGCGCACCTCCTCCACGCCGGCGTCGCCGCCGTTCATCTCGCGGAAGCGCGGCGTGTCGGTGGGCCCGGGAGCGATGCAGTTGGCGCGCGCCCGGTGCGGAGCCAGCGCGGCCGCCAGCGAGCGCGTGAACGCGATCACGCCGGCCTTCGCGGCCGTGTAGCCGGCGCGGTCGATACCCGCCATCACTGCGAAGCCGCTGCTCGTGGTCACGACCGCGCCCGAGCGCTGCTCCTTGAATAGCGGCAGCGCCGCGCGGCACACGTTGTACGTCGAACCGAGGTTGAAGTCGATCTCGCGCGACCAGGCGTCGGGGTCGAGCTCGTCTAGCGGCGCCAGGTGCGCGCCGCCGACCGTCGTGAAGAGCCAGTCGAGCCGTCCGCTGCGCTTCGCGGTCTCGCGCACGGCCGCTTCGGCGGAGGCGGCGTCGGTGGCGTCGCACTGCACGAAAGCCGCACCCAGCTCGTCCGCGTGGTCCGCCGCGGAATCGTCGATGTCCGCGATCGTCACGAGCGCGCCGTCGCTCGCTGCCAGCCGCGCCGCCGCCAGGCCGATGCCCGATCCGCCGCCGACCACGAGGAGGGTGCGGTCCGTCACGCGCTTCCCTTGCTCACCGGCGGGAAGTTGGGTGAACGCGGCGCGAACGCCTTGAGGCTTGCCAGCTCCCCGAGGTCGCGGCCCCTGCCACCGGTCCGAGCGGCGGCGACCAGGCTCCCGGCCAGCGCGAGGTCCTGCACCGCCGTGCCGACGGACTTGAACGCGAGCAGGTCGCGCTTACCCTCCGCTCGGAGCCGCCCGGCGTCACCGTCGAGTGCCGCCATCGACACGATGCGGTCGTCCGTCAGCGCGCCGCAGCCCAGCGCGTCGATCACGTCGCCAGACTCGAGCCGGACCTGCTGGGCGTCATCCACGAGCAGAGCGCACGCTCGTCCAAGCGCGTTGCGATCCAGCTCTCGCAGGTCTGGCCGAGTCGAGCCGATGGAGAGCACCACCGCTTCCGGCGGGAAGGCACTCCCGTCCACCACCGGCACGGTGGCCTTGGTGGCGAGCACCGAGACCTTGGCTTCGCGCACGGCGTGCTCCGGGCGATCCACCGCGGTCACGTTCAGGCCGAGCTCCTCGGACATGCGCGTCGCGAATGACTGGCGGCGCTCGGGCGTCGGGCTGTAGACCGTCGCGTGCTCGAGCGGCCACATGTGCGCCAGCAGACGCAGGTGGCTCTCGGCCTCGAAGCCGCTGCCGAGCAGGCCGAGCTGCGCGACCCCGCCCGGCGCGAGCATCTCGCCGGCGAGCGCCGTGGTGGCCGCCGTGCGCAGGCGCGTGACCTCGGCGGCGTCGAGCAACGCGATGAGGTCGCCCGAGGGCTGGCTGTAGAGCAGCAGCAGGTAGCGGTTGCCGAGCCCCTTCACGAGGGTCATCACCTTCACGCCCATCAGCTCGCCCATCGCCGCCGGCATCACGCGGAGGAAGCCGGTGGGCAGGTCGACGTCGAGCCGCGGCGGCATCACGACGGAGCCTTCGCGCTCAGCGCGGACCGCGGCGCGTGCGGCGTCCATCAACACCTCACGCGTCGCGAGTTCGCGCACGTCGTCAGAGCCGAGGTACAGGCTCACTGCGAGTCCAGGGCCAGGGGGATGACGACTGTATACACCAGCGGGCGAGCCGGAGCAAACTGGGCCGTCTAGACCGTCAGGCCGCCGCTGACCTGCAGTACCTGGCCGGTGATGTGGTCCGCCTCGTGCCCGAGTAGGAAGAAGGTGGCGCTGACGATGTCCTCGACGGTGCCGAGCCGGCCGAGGGGGATCACGCTCTCGCGTTCCGCCGTGTCGAAGTTCGGCAGGTCGTCGAGCATCGGCGTGACCACCGGGCCGGGGGACACCGAGTTCACGCGGATCCCGTCCTTGGCTAGTTCGAGCGCGAGCGATCGCACGAGCGACTCGATCCCGCCCTTCGCCGCGGCGTAGTGGGCGCCCTTCGGATACCCGCGCTTGGCCCAGCCGGACGACATGCACACCACCGAGGCGCGACCTCGCAGCTTCATGAGCGGCACCGCGTGATGCATCGTGAGATACGTGCCGGTGAGAGAGGTGTCCACGATTCGGCGCCACTCGTCCGGCACCAGTTCCTCTATCGGGTGCTCCGAGACAACGCCGGCTGAGCAGACCACGTGCGCGAGCCCCTCGGGGCAGCTTCTCCTGATCTCCTCGAACGCGGACGCGACACTGGCCGGGTCCCCGACGTCGCAGGCGATCGCCACAGCTCCGTCGGGCGCGCGCCCGGAGCGCGAGAGCGCATGCACGCGTGCGCCACGACGCAGGAACTCCTCGACTATCGCGGCACCGATTCCAGAGCTGCCGCCGGTGACGAGTACCGGGATACTTTCATCCTTCTGGGCCATACCTCGGAATGTATACTGTTGTCATGCGGCACGAGACCGCCACGTCCGTCTCTTTGACGGACCGGATTCGCGACACGGTCCTGCCCGACGAGGGTCGGATCCCGATGTTCATCTATGCGGATCCGGATGTCTACTCGCTCGAGCTCCAGCGGGTGTTCGGCCGCTCGTGGCTGTTCGTGGCGCACGAGTCGGAGATCCCGGACCCGGGCAGCTGGGTGCAGCGCACGATGGGCGAGGCGTCGGTGATCGTGGCCCGCGGCGAGGACGGCGTGATCCGCACGTTCCTCAACTCGTGCCGGCACCGCGGCATGAAACTCGCGTGCGAGGACTTCGGCCAGGGCAAGATGTGGCGCTGCCCCTACCACGGCTTCGCATATGCGAGCACGGGCGAGTTCATGGGCACGCTCGTGGGCGCGCCGTATGAGCGGATCGCCTATCCCGGCGGGCTCGACCGCGACGCTCTGCATCTCATCGAGGCGCGCTGCGAGCGCTACGACGGGCTCGTGTTCGCCACGTGGAACCTCGACGGGCCTTCGCTCGAGGAGTACCTGGGGCCGATGACCTGGTACCTCGACGTGCTCGTGGGGCGCGCGGAGATGGAAGTAGTGGGGGTGCCGCAGAAGTGGGTGATCCCGTGCGCCTGGAAGTTCCCGTCTGAGAACTTCACCTGCGACGCGTACCACACGGCCACGGCGCACGCCTTCCTCGCCAAGCTCGACCTCGTGAAGGGCGTGGACTTCGGCCGCGACGGCTACCACGTGGACCCCGGCAACGGCTCAGGGCTCGGAATCGGCGTGCATCCGGAGGAGGACGGCTCGTACTTCCCCAAGGAGCTCGACGATGAGTACGCGAGCAACCTGGACGCCGACCAGCTGCGGCTGCTCCACCGCGTGAAGAACTTCCACGGCAACCTCTTCCCGAACCTGTCGTTCCTGATCCCGAACTTCATCAAGGTCGGCGACGACTGGATCTCGGGCATGATGCTGCGCCTCTGGCAGCCGATCGGGCCGGACAGGATCGAGGCATGGTCGTGGCACCTGGTCGAGAAGAAGGGGCCGGACTGGTGGAAGCGCAAGGGCCGCGCCACCTACGTGCAGACCTTCGGCATGTCCGGCATGTTCGACCAGGACGACACCGAGAACTGGGAGCTCCAGACGAAGAACGCCGTGAGCGCGCTGCCGCGCGACGACGAGGTGTGGATGCACTTCGATATGGGGATCCATCTCGAGCCGCTGGGCGAGGAGTTCCCCGGCCCGGGCGACGTGTACGACGGCAAGTACTCCGAGTCGGCCGGCCGGACGTACTACCGCCACTGGCGGGAGCTGATGCTGGAGGAGCGGTGATCTCCGTCGATCACCGCTTCGCCGTCCAGGACTTCCTCGTCGCCGAGGCGCGCCTGCTCGATCACCGGCGCTTCGACGAGTGGCTCGACCTCTGGACCGACGACGCCACCTATTACGTGCCCGTGCGAGTGTCGAAGAAGAAGCCTGCGCCGGACGTGAACGACGACATCGGGCTCTTCGACGACAACAAGATCTCGCTGACGCTGCGCGTCCGCCGGCTCGGCACGGACGTTGCCTGGGCGGAGGACCCGCCGTCGTTCACGCGCCGCTTCGTCAGCAACTTCGAGATCCAGCCGGAGGAGGGCGGCGAGGTGCGCGTGCGCGACTACCTGCTGATGTACCGCAGCCGCGGCGACGGCGGCGTGCACGACCTCATCTCAGGCGAGCGCGAGCACGTGCTGCGCGTGGAGGGCGATGGCTTCCGCCTCGCGTATCGCCGCGTGGTGCTGGACCAGGCCTCGATCGGGACTAAGAACTTCGGGGTCTTTCTTTGAGCATCCGGGTCGTGCTCGACCTGGACACATGCCAGGGCTACGCGAACTGCGTGATGGTGGCGCCGGAGGTGTTCGACATCGACGAGGAGAAGGGCACCGCCATCCTGCTCCAGGAGACGCCGGACGACAGCCAGCTGGCGGCGGTCGAGGAGGCCGTGCGCCAGTGCCCGACCGAGGCGATCAGCCTCGAAGGCTGACCGCCTCAGTCCGAGCTACGCGGTTACCACTCGGGCGTGAAGCCGCCCAGGTTGTTGACGTTCGCCTGCGTGATCTCGTAAGGCACGTTCTTCGGCTTGTGCGGGTCCGTCCAGGTCGGGGGCTTCTGGCCGTTCGCGGCCTGGATCGCGTACTGCAGCGCGAGCTCTACTTCGGTGCCCGGCATCTGCACGTAGGTCGAGTAGTACTGGCCTGACTTGATCTTCGGGATCTGGAAGCTGGTGCCGCCGTTGGTGACCAGCTTCACGTCCTTGCCCGGCTTCAGCCCCGCCTCGGTGAGGGCCTGGGCTGCACCCTCCATCGGCTGGGTGTTGGGCGAGGCGATCACGGTCGGATGGGAGATGCGCTGGAGAGTGTCCTGCATCGCCTTCAGCCCGCCAGGGCGGTCGGCGCCCGCGTCCACCGAGGTCACCTTGATGTTC
This sequence comes from Thermoleophilaceae bacterium, assembly GCA_035273245.1. Classification (GTDB taxonomy): domain Bacteria; phylum Actinomycetota; class Thermoleophilia; order Solirubrobacterales; family Thermoleophilaceae; genus JAICJR01. The sequence goes on along the minus strand of DATEPK010000070.1, from coordinate 1,759 downwards.
GGGTGCGCCTTCGAGTCGGCGGCCAGCGCCGTCTCGTACGCCTTCGCCTGCACCGGGATGAGCTTCGCCGCCGTGAGCAGCACCACGTTGCACGGATTCGTGTTGCCACACGCCTTCACCACCTGATCGGTGTCCTGCTTGGCGACCGTGGCGAGCGGGGTGAGCACCTGCGAGGTCACGCCCTTGGCGGTCGGCTCGCCGGTTGTGATCGACGTCCCGATCGGCTGGTTGGTGGCCACGAACGGGATGTTCGCCGCCTGAGCCTGGGACGCACACGGGATCATGGCCACGCCCACCGCGGCCAGCGCGACGATCGCGTCGTACTTCTTAGTGATTGCGTCCTGGCACTGCGAGAGCTGCTTCTGCGGGTTGAACTGCCCGTCGAAAACGGTGAGCTGGACGCCGTCCTTGGCGGCGTCGGCGGTGATCGCTTTCACGGAGGCGTCCACGTACGCGTTGCCCTTGGCAGCCGCGAGGAACGCGATCTTCTTGCCCTTGCCGGCGGATGCCTGGGTGGACGCGCCGCCGGACGCCGATGTCGACGCCGCCGAGCTGGTCGACGACTTGTTGCTGCTGCCGCATGCCGCGAGCGACGCCGCCATGGTGAGGGCGGCGACAGCGGCAACGACCGGTTTGGTTGCCTTCATGGCTGACTCCTTGTCGCTGAGTGGAACATCACGTCGCGGCTCTCATCGCCGCTGCCGTCGTGCATAGGCGTCCACCCCAGCTGCGACCAGGATGATCGTGCCCTGCACGACCTGCTGGTACTTGGCGTCGACGCCGAGCAGGTTGAATCCGTTGTCGATCAGTGCGAGGAAGAAGAGCCCGACGATCGTCCGCCAGATCGCTCCCTCGCCTCCCCAGATGCTCGTGCCGCCGACGACGATGGCGGCGACGGCGGAGAGGGTGAGCGCGGTGCCCACAGATGAGTCGCCCACTCCCACGCGGGCGGCGAACAGCGCGCCGGCAAGGGTCGATGCCAGCCCGCTGATGACGAACACCCAGGCGCGCACCATCCCCACGCGCACCCCCGACAGCCGCGCGGCCTCCTCGTTGCCTCCGCAGGCGTAGATGTAGCGGCCGAATTTCGTTCGCTGGAGCAGCAACCCCATCGCCAGCGCGAACGCGATGAAGATCCAGGTGGTGAGGCGGACCCCGAGGAACTCGGCGCTGCCGAAGGTCTGGAAGCTCGGCTTGGTGACGGTGATCAGCGCGCTGTTCGAGACGATCAGCCCGAGGCCTCCGAACACGATCGCGCTGGCGAGCGTGGCGATGAACGGGTTGATCTTGAAGAGGCCCACGGCCACGCCGTTGATCAGCCCGAACACAGCCCCCGCGAGGATGGCCAGGATGATGCCCTCGGGCACGCCCAGATGGTTGGCGAGCTGAGCTGCGATCACCCCGCCCAGCGCGTAGATGGCGCCGACGGAGAGGTCGAACGCGCCCGCGATGATCACGAGCGTGCCGGCGCAGGCGATGATTCCGAGCGACGTCTGCTGGTCCACGATGTTCAGCAGGTTGGTCTTCGTCAGGAAGCTGCTGCTCGTGGCCGAGAGGACGATGAACAGCGCAAGCGTCGCGAGCAGCACCGAGTAGTCGCGTAGCAGCGAGACGCGGGTCCACCACGGGCGCGGCGGCGCAGCTTCCTTCGTCGCCGAGGCCACGTCGGTCGTGAGCAGCTCGCCGCCGGTGCTCATGCGGCGGCGCTCGCAGCGTCGGAGCCGAAGGCCACGCGCATCACGGCCTCCTTGCCGATGTC
>DATEPK010000069.1:0-2592 GCA_035273245.1 Thermoleophilaceae bacterium | reverse complement strand
TGCCGTCCATCGCCGGCGAGATCGCGGCGTTGAACACGGAGTTGGAGGCATCCGCCACCGCGCCTTCCTGGAGCCTGGTCTTCGCCGCGCCGTCGAGCTCGTACCAGCGCACCTCCGCGCGCTGCCCGTCCGCGCTCCGCACGGTGTGCTGCGTCCAGATGTCGCCGTCCACGCTGACCGCCTGCGTGAGCCGGCCGTCCTGGGAGTCGAGCACGTCGGGCACGCCCGGCTGCTGCACGTCCGGCGGTGCGCTGAACGTGCCCACCGGGATCAGGGTCGGCCCGCTGATGGCCGCGCTGGAGTCGACCGTGTAGAGCTGCAGCGAGCTCTGCGTACCGCTTCCGCTCGTGGCCACGACGTAACCGGTGGTGGAAGAGGTGGCGTCCGCCATGTTCGCCGGCACTGGGGTGAAGGCGTCGGGGAGCGCGTGGACGGTGGCAGGGGCGGCCGGGCATGTCGCGCCGATGGCGGTCGTGTCGGGCGTCGGCGCGGTCCACACGTTCGCGCCGATGAACCCGCTCGCCTCGGAGCTGTCGCGGAACTCGTTTGACCCGATCATCAGGTGGGTGCCGTCGTGGCCGAGCTTCGGGTAGTCCTCGAAGGGCGTGTCCGGAGTGGTCTGGTAGACGCACCAGGCACCGGTTGGGTCGTCGCTCTTCGAGAAGCCGTACACGAGCGACGCCAGGCCGGGGTGGGTGCTGTCCGGCGGCGGCGCCACGTCTGCGGCGGCGATCAGCCAGCGGTCCGATGCGGCGTCCCACTGCGCCTGGACGTCGAACACGCTGTCGCCCGCATCGTCATGCGAAACGCCCGGCTGGAGCGGCAGGCCGTTATCGATGAAGAAGGTCTGGAGGTCGGCGGGCGGTGACAGGAGGTTGCCGCTCTTGTCGTAGAAGCCGATCATCGAGTTGACGATCTCCACGTAGTTCGCGGGCCCGACTGCGCCCGTCGAGTCCGGCGGCGTATAGCCGGCCCAGAGGGCATTGGACGTGGCGGACAGGCCGTCGAACTGCAGACCGCTGAAGAGCTGCGTGCGCGGCGCCGGCGAGGCGCTGCGCGACGCCGGCGGCAGCGCCCTGTCAGCGCGCTGCTTCGCGCGCTCGAGCGAGCGCGTCTCGCGCGGTCTCGTATCGAGCGGGCTCCGTACCGGCCCACGCGCGAGCGCGGCCCCCGGCGTGGCGAAGGCCGCAAGAGCTCCTATCGCCACGATCAGGCGTCGAGTCCTCACCTTGCCCGAGTATGCCCTGAGAGGCCCGGGATCGCCTGCCTGCGTACCATCGGCGCGGTGGAGGGACACGTACATGCCAAGCATGAACACGGACATGGCCACTCCCATTCGCACGGGCACGACCACAGCCACGGTCTTGTGGACGAATCGATCAAGCGCTCGCGCGAGGGACTGCGCGCGGTCGGGATCTCGCTCGGCGTGCTCGGCGTCACGGCCGCTGTCCAGACGGTGGTGTTCGTGGCATCGGGCAGCGTCGCCCTGCTCGCGGACCTGATCCACAACGCGGGCGATGCCCTCACCGCGATCCCGCTCGGCATCGCCTTCCTCATGCAGAGCCGCCGCGCCGAGGCCTATGCCGGGCTTGGCGTGGTGGGCGCGATCTTCATCAGCGCGGTGGTGGCGGGCGTGGAGGCCGTGCGCCGCCTGATCAACCCGAGCGCCCCCGACCACCTCGTCGCGCTCGCGATTGCCGGCGCTGTGGGGGTGGCGGGCAACTACCTGGCCGCGCTCGTGCGCACACGCGCAGGCAGGCGGCTGGGCAGCGCGGCGCTGATCGCGGACGGAGCACACGCACGTGCCGACGCGCTCGTATCAGCCGCCGTTGTGGTCACCGCCGGAGCCGTGGCGCTGGGCGCGACCGTGGCCGACCCGCTGATCGGCCTCGCGATCACGATCGCGATCCTGCGCATCACCTGGCACTCGTGGGTAACGGTCCGGCAGGAGATCCGCGAGGAGACCGCATGACGCCCGAAGAGCTCGGGCTGATCGACGCGTACTGGCGCGCCGCGAACTACCTCTCGGTGGGGCAGATCTATCTGCTCGACAACCCGCTGCTTCGCCGCCCGCTCGAGATCGAGCACATAAAGCCGCGGCTGCTTGGTCACTGGGGCACCACCCCGGGCCTGAACCTCCTCTATGCCCACATGAACCGCGCGATCAGGGCGCGCGACCTGAACGCCATCTTCGTCACCGGTCCCGGGCACGGCGGGCCCGGGCTCGTGGCGAACACCTACCTCGAGGGCACCTACACCGAGGTCTACCCCACGATCGGCCACGATGAGGAGGGCCTGCGCCGGCTGTTCAGGCAGTTCTCGTTCCCCGGCGGGATTCCGAGCCACGTCGCGCCCGAGACGCCCGGGTCGATTCACGAGGGTGGCGAGCTGGGCTACGCGCTCGTGCACGCCTACGGCGCCGCCTTCGACAACCCGGACCTCCTCGTGTGCTGCGTGGTGGGCGACGGCGAGGCGGAGACCGGGCCGCTAGCCGCGAGCTGGCACTCCAACAAGTTCCTCAACCCGGCCACCGACGGCGCCGTGCTGCCCGTGCTGCACCTGAACGGCTACAAGATCGCCAACCCCACCGTG
>DATEPK010000068.1:0-3982 GCA_035273245.1 Thermoleophilaceae bacterium | reverse complement strand
CGCGCCCGCCACGACCACCCCGGCCGTCGCGTCCGCCGCGGCCGCCGTCACGGCCACCACCGCCGCCGCCTGCAGCTGCCTGCTGCGGCGCCTCGATCTGGGTCAGGTCCTGCGCGAAGCCCGAGGGCATGATCTCGCCCTTGTTGATCCACACCTTCACGCCGATGCGGCCGAAGGTGGTGCGGGCCTCGTAGAAGCCGTAGTCGATGTCCGCGCGCAGCGTGTGGAGCGGCACGCGGCCGTCGGAGTAGCCCTCGGTGCGCGCCATCTCCGCGCCACCGAGGCGGCCGGACACCTGGATGCGGACACCCTTCGCGCCGGAGCGCATCGCCGAGGTGAGCGCGCGCTTCATCGCGCGACGGAACGCCACTCGGTTCTGCAGCTGCTCGGCCACCGATTGCGCGACGAGCTTCGCGTCGAGCTCGGGCCGCTTGATCTCGAGGATGTTCACCTTCACCGACTTGCCTGTCATGCGGTGAAGCTCGCGGCGCAGCGCGTCGACCTCGCTACCGGACTTTCCGATCACGATGCCGGGTCGAGCGGTGTGGATGTTCACCTCCACCTCGCTCTTGTTCTTCTTGATCGTGATGTCGGAGAGGCCGGCGTGGGCGAGCTTGCCCTCGATGTGGTCCCGGATGTGGACGTCCTCGAGCAGGTAGTTCGAGAACTCGCGGTCGTTGAACCACTGCGACTTCCAGTCGTGGATGTAGCCGACCCGCAGGCCCTCCGGATGAACTTTCTGACCCATGCTGTGTGGACTACTCCTTCGGTGAAAGCTGGATGGTCATGTGGCTCGTGCGCTTGCGGATCCGCGTGGCGCGGCCGAGAGCGCGTGGACGGTAGCGCTTGAGCGTGGGGCCCTCGTCGACATAGGCCTTGCGGATCACGAGTTCGTCGGCGACCAGCTCGTGGTTGTTCTCCGCGTTGGCCACGGCCGACTCCAGAAGCTTCAGAACGTCGACGGCCGCCGCTCGTGGCGTGTGCTGAAGGATGGCACGCGCCTCGCCGATCGACTTGCCGCGGATGTGATCGACCACGAGGCGCGCCTTGCGCGGAGCATGGCGCACGTACTTGGCCTGCGCCCGCACGACGACCGTGCCGTCGGCAGCACGCGGCGCCGGCGACTTCTTGTGGACGGGAGCCTTGGCTGCGGCAGTCGTCTCGGCCGAGCGGCGACGTCCGCGCTTGGGCTTGCCCTCGGCCTCTTCCTCAGCGGCCTCCTCGGCCGCGGCCTCCTCGGCCTCGACCTCAGGAGTCTCCTCCTCTACGGGAGTCTCCTCCTCTGTGGCCTGTGGCCCTGTGGCCTCTTCAGCCTCTTCCTTCTTCCGACGAGCACGCCGGGGCTTCTTCGGCGCCTCAGCCGATTCGGCAGCCTTCTCCTTGCCAACAGCCTGCTTGGCGTCGGCAGCCTCATCGCCCGTCTCGGACGGCTCAGCGGCCCCGCCTTCGACTATGCGTTTCTGCTCTTCGCTCATCGCATCCTGGCCTTGTCGGATCCAGCGTGGCCGCGGAACAGGCGCGTGGGCGCGAACTCGCCCAGCTTGTGGCCGACCATCGACTCGGAGACGAACACGGGCACGTGCTTGCGGCCGTCGTGGACGGCGATGGTGTGGCCCACCATCTCCGGGAAGATCGTGGAGGCCCGCGACCAGGTCTTGATCATCTGCTTCTGACCTGAGGAGTTCATCGCCTCGATGCGGTTGATCAGGCGATCCTCGACCCACGGTCCCTTCTTGGATGAACGAGACAAGTCTGCCTACCTCTTCTTCCTGCGCCGACGCACGATCATGGCGTCGGACTGCTTGTTCTTCTTGCGGGTGGGATAGCCGAGCGTGGGCACGCCCCACGGGGTGACCGGGTGGCGACCCGGGGTGGTGGAGCCCTCGCCGCCGCCGTGCGGGTGGTCGACGGGGTTCATGGCGGTGCCGCGGGTCTGCGGCCGCTTGCCCTTGTGCCGGTTGCGTCCGGCCTTCCCGATGTCGATGTTCTGATGCTCGACGTTGCCGATCGTGCCGACGGTGGCGCGGCAGTCCACGTCCACCATCCGCATCTCGCCGGAGGGCAGGCGCAGCGTCGCGCGCTCGCCCTCCTTCGCCATCAGCTGGATGGAGGCGCCGGCGGAGCGGCCCATCTGGCCACCGCGGCCGGGCGTTAGCTCGACGTTGTGCACGACGGTGCCCGTGGGGATGTTGCGCAGCGGCAGGCAGTGGCCCACAGCGATGTCGGCCGTTGGGCCGGACATCACGGTGGCGCCTACGCGAAGCCGGGCCGGAGCCAGGATGTAGCGCTTCTCGCCGTCGGCGTAGTGGAGCAGCGCGATGTAGGCGGTGCGGTTGGGGTCGTACTCGATGGTCGCGACCCGCGCCGGGATCCCGTCCTTCGTGCGCTTGAAGTCGATCACGCGGTATTTGCGCTTGGCCCCGCCGCCGCGGTGGCGCGAGGTGATGCGGCCGTAGGAGTTGCGCCCGCCGCTCTTCGTGATTCCGCGGACGAGCGACTTCTCGGGCTCTGAGCGCGTGACCTCGGCGCGGTCGGACCAGGTGGCGAAGCGCCGGCCGGGGCTCGTGGGCTTGTGTTTCTTGATCGCCATCAGCCGAGCTCCTGGCCCTCGAACAGCTCGATCGAGTCATCGGGGTGCAGCTGCACGATCGCCTTCTTCCACTCGCGCGTGCGCCCGGACGTGTAGCCGCGCCGCTTGGGCTTGGACTTCACGCTCATGGTGCGCACGTCCTCGACGCGCACGCCAAAGACCTCCTCCACCGCCTGGCGGATCTGCGTCTTGTGCGCGTCCGGATGGACGCGGAAGGTGTACTTGTTGGCCGTGAGGAGCGCATAGCTCTTCTCGGACACGATCGGGCGGATGATCACCGAGCGCGGATTCACGAGGAAGCCTCCTTCACGGCCAGCTTGGTGAGATGGTCCACAGCGGTCTGCGACATCAAGAGCCGCGCCGCCCCGACGATGTCGGCAATGCCAACGTCGTCGGACGGTAGGACCGTGACCCCGCTGATGTTGCGGAACGACTTCGCGCAGTTGTCCTCGCCCTCGGGCGCGAGAACCACGAGCGCGCGGCCCTCGCCGAACGAGGAGAGCGCCTCGGCGGCGCTCTTGGTGGACGGCTCGTTGAAGCTGGACGGGTCGAGTACGGCGATCGTGCCGCGCTCGGCATGGAGCGACAGCGCGGCGCGCAGCGCGCGCCGGCGCGCCTTGCGATTGACCTTTACGGTGTAGCCGCGCGGCTTGGGGCCGAACGCGATGCCGCCGCCGATTCGCGACGGCGTGGAGAGCGCGCCGGCACGAGCGCGGCCGGTGCCCTTCTGGCGGAAGGCCTTGGCGCCCGTCATCGCCACCTCGCCACGCGTCTTGGTGGACGAGGTGCCGCGGCGGCGCGCGTTCAGCTCGGCGCGCACGGCCTCATGGACGAGCGACATGTGGAAGCTCTCGCCGAACACGGCGGCATCGAGATCCGCCTTTCCCGTCTTCTGACCGAGGACCTGAGCCTTGGGAGCGGCCATCAGGAATCGCTCCTTATCTCGACCGTCCCGCCCTTCGGCCCCGGCACCGAGCCGCGGACGAGGATGAGGTTCCGATCGGCGATCACGTCGACGATCTCGAGGCCGCGCTGCGTGACGCGCTCGTTGCCCATCTGGCCCGGGCCGCGGATGCCCTTGAACACGCGCGAAGGCGTGGCCGAGGCGCCGATCGAGCCCGGCGCGCGAACGTTGTGCGAGCCGTGGGTGACGGGGCCGCGGCTGAAGTTGTGGCGCTTGACGGTGCCCTGGAAGCCCTTGCCCTTCGAGGTGCCCGAGACCTTGACGGTCTGGCCCTTCTCGAACGCCTCGACCGTGACGGTCTCGCCGACGGTGAGCTCGCCCGCCTCGTCGCGGAACTCGCGCACGTGGCGCATGGCAGGGGCGTCGGCCTTCTTGAGGTGGCCGAGCTCCGCCTTGGTGAGCCGCTTCTCCTTGACCTCGCCGAATGC
>DATEPK010000067.1:0-4803 GCA_035273245.1 Thermoleophilaceae bacterium | reverse complement strand
CTCGGCATACGAGCCGAGCGGGACGTCGTGAAGGAAGTCGACGGTCCGGTCGCGCCACGAGCTCCAGATAAACAGCGCGACCAGAGCCGCCAGGACAATCAGCAGTCCGTACACCCAGAGCGCCACAGGAGGATGCTACGTCGTCGCTACTCGCTCAGCACTGTTTATCGATCCCCGCCGCTGACCGCGCCGCCTGAGCTAGGCTCGCGCCCGTCATGACCAGTTCGCTCCCGCCGGAGATCCAGAGCGTCTTCGAGAAGTTCGTCACCACCGAGTTCACGACGATCGACGCCAAGGGCCAGCCGATCACCTGGCCGCTCACGCCGTATTACAAGCCGGGCGATCCCTGCATCGACGTGACCACCGGGCTGGGCTATCCGAAGAAGGCGAACGACGCCCGGGCGAACCCCAAGGTGGCGATGCTGTTCTCGGACCCGACTGGCAGCGGGCTCGACGACCCGCCGATGGTGCTCGTGCAGGGAACCGCGGACGTGGACGACCGCGATCTCACCGCCAATCGCGAGCGCTACGACCGCGAGCTCGCCGCGAAGCTGCCGGCGACGAAGGAGATGGCGCCGCCCGCGTTCATGAAGCGCTTTCTCGAGTGGTACTACACGCGCATCTACGTGCATGTGCGGCCGGAGCGCATCTACACCTGGCCGGGCTGCGACGTCACGCGCGAGCCCCAGCTGTGGGACGCGCACATGGAGGAGGTGCGCTCGGGTCACGACGAGGAGCAGGAGTCAGAGCAGCGGCGGCCGGCCGGTGGCTCCAATGCGTGGGACGCACGGATCGAGGAGCTCGGCCGCCTGCATGAGACGGCGGTGCTCTCGTTCGTGGCGCCGGATGGCTTTCCGTTCTCGATCCGGCTCCCCGTGGCGGTGGACCCGTCGGCGAAGCTCATCCGGCTCGAGGCCGAGCCCGTGGGAGTGCCGCTTGCGGCGGGGATCGCCTGCCTCACGGCGCACGACCACGACGAGCGCTTCACGTATCAGCGCAATTTCCAGGTGCGTGGCGACCTCGTCGCACAGGACGGCGGCTGGGTGCTGCACCCGCACAAGCTCGTGGGCGGATTCGAGCTGCCGCCGGGTTCGCTCGTCGAGCGCCTGCGAATCAACTTCGCGAAGACGAGGCGCTTCCACAAGGTGGCGAAGGTGGAGCTCCGCAGGCGCGCCGAACGCTCGTCCTAACCCTTTTCCGCAGATTGCGGGATCGGAATAAAAAAGTGCTTGACGTCACTAGCCCGGTCGGGTTAGGGTCTCCCCAGAGACGCGGACGAAATTCCCAAAGAGCGAGGCCGAGAGATGGAAGGCCCGCCGCGCAAGCCGCCAGGCGCTTCGGCGACAGGCAGCGCGCTTCTCAAGGGAATGAACCGCGTCTCTTTTTTATGCGCGTCTAGGCCGAGTCGCCGAGTGCCGCTTCGATCTCGGCGCGAGCCTGCGCCGCGTCGCGGAAGTGCACCGCGGTCATGCCGAGCTCGGCGGCCATCTCGCAGTTCGCCTCGTTGTCGTCCACGAACAGGCAGTCGGCCGCGGCCACGCCATCGCCGAGCCGCTCGAGCGTGAGCTCGTAGATGCCCGGCTCCGGCTTGCGCATGCCCACGAACGCGGAGTCGACGACCACCTCGAAGATCTCGTCGATGTCCGGCAGCTTCGCGCGCCAAAGCGGCTCCCACTCGCGCACGTTGTTGGTGAGCAGCGCCATGCGGAGCCCGCGCCTGCGCAGCCCGCGCATGAGCTCGATCATCTCGTCATTGGGATGGAGATGCTCGAAGTAGCTCTCGCCGAAGCCCTCGAGCTCCACGTCGCCGCCCAGCGCGTCGCCGAGCGCTCTCAGGAACTCGGCCTCGCTGATCTCGCCCTTCTCGAGCCGGAACAGCGGATGCTCGCCGTCCGAGTCGCTCGCGAGCCTGGCCATCGCGTTCCCCAGCTCCTCGAGCGTCACGCCCGAGCGCTCCTGGAAGGCGAGGAAGGCGCCGACGAGGGGCGTGGTGAGCACGCCGCCGAAGTCGCAGATCACCGCGCTGATCACGCCGCCTCCGGCGGCTCGTCGCGGAAGGTCAGCTCGTAGGCGCCCGCGCCATGGCGGCCCTCCATCTGCCACGAGAACACCGCGGCGTTCACCCGCAGCCCCTCGAGCGAAAGCGTGGTGCCGGCCACTGCGGTGCCCGAGGCACGCCGCGGAAAGTCCTCACCCGGAAGCCAGAGCTCGAGGCCGGCGTTTCGCTGCCGCCCGTCCGCGTCGTAGACAGTGGAGATCCGTGCGTCCTCCACGAGCTGCGCGCCCGTCGGCGAAACGAGCCAGGCCACGACCCGCTCCTGACCGTGCCCGACCGCACCCCGCGGCCGCCGCGCCACGGCCACCAGCGCGTTCTCCTCGTCGAACAGCGCCGACAGGCCGCGCAGGGCGTCGAGGTCATCCCAGTGCGGCGCCGCCACCGTCTCCGTCGCGGTGCCCAGGCAGTCGAGCGTCACCCCGTCCACGCTTCCCGACACGCGGCACAAGCGCGCGCTCGCGCCGTCGAGGTCGAGCGGCTCGCCCACGGGAGCGAAAGACAGATCGAGCCGGTTGCCAACGACGGCGCGCCAGCCGTCACCCCGCCGGCTCAGCTCGGGGCCGGCCGGAAGCGCCTGCGGCTTCCCGCGCTCGAACACGAGCGTGACGCCGGCGCGCGCGCTGCCGTGCAGCCCGCGATCCGGGTCGAAGAACGCAAGCGCGATCGCAGGCTCGCTCACCGCTCGAGTCGCGGCGAGGGCTTGTCGTATTCGCTGGCGGTGCCCTCCACGTCGTAATCGCGGCCGCGCCCCCGGAAGGCTCTGAATTGGACGCGCCTGCCGAGCCGGCGCACCACAAGCCGTCTGATCAGCGCGCGGGTGGGCGGAAGCAGAAACAGGATGCCGAACACGTCGCTGATGAATCCCGGCGTGATCAGGAGCGCCCCGCCGAACACGACGAGCACGCCATCGATCACCTCGCGATGCGGAACGCCGCCGCGCTCCACCGTCTGCCGGAAGCGCGTCCACACGCGCCGTCCCTGCGAGCGCCACAGCATGGAGCCGATCACGGAATCGGCGATGAGGATCAGGATCGTCGGCACCGCGCCGATCGCCTCCCCCACCTGGATGATCACGTAGATCTCGGCGATGGGAACGGCGATGAATACCGCGATCAGGAAGATGATCGGCACGGGCGGAGGCTACTAACATGCACTCGATGCCGACCGTTGACGACGTCGAGGACGCCCTCACCAATGTGATCGACCCGGAGCTCGGGCTGGACTTCGTGGAGCTCGGGCTCGTGTACGACATCGAGATCGAGGGCGGCGACGTCTACATCACCTTCACGCTCACCTCGCCGGGCTGCCCGATCGGCCCGCAGGTCACCGAGCAGATGAAGGAGTTCGTGGCCGAGCTGCCGGACGTGGAGAAGGTCTTCCCGAAGATGGTCTTCTCCCCGCCCTGGACGCCGGATCTCATGAGCGAAGAAGCGAAGTTCGCCCTCGGCTTCTAGGCACGGAGGCTGACAAATCCCGCGCTGGGGCTTCAATTTCGCCCCCAGTCTGCCGATCCCCCAGCAGAGGGACACCCGTCCCGCGGGAAATGAAGCTCGGGACTCCAGACAGGGAGGAGCGCGCAACCGCGCTCAGGCTGGCCGGTGCGCTGTGGCTCACCGGGGCATTCACGACCTCAACCGGGGTGCTCATTCCGGGCGCCCCGAAGCAGCACATGACGCTCCTGCTCGTGCTGTCGGCGTGCCAGGCCGCGTGGGGCGCGGCCTGCTTCCTCATTCCCTCGGACACCGCCAACGCGCTCACGTTCCACACTCCCGCCCTGCTCGCGCTGCCGATGATCGGCGTGATGGCCGCCGCCTCCGGCGGTCCCCGCTCGGTGGCCACGTATGACCTGTTCTTCATCGTCTCCTATTGCTCGTACTTCTTCGGCGCGAGGGAGGCGCTGGCGTATGCCGCGCTCTGCGGCGTGGTGCACGCTCTGCCGCTGCTGTACGACTCGAACGCGGTGCGCGACGGGCTGCTGGTTCAGCTCTACATCGCGGCGCCGAGCTATCTCGTGCTCGCGTTCGTGATGGGGCGCGCCCGCAGCCGCCTCGTTCAGCTTCGCTATGCCGCGCACGAGCTGTCCCGCGTCGACCCTCTCACCGGCCTCCCGAACCGGCGCGCGTTCACGGAGCGGATCGAGAGCCACATCGGCGGCGAGCGATCGAGCGACGTCACCGGCCTCATGCTCGTGGACCTAGACGACTTCAAGGAGGCGAACACGCTCTTCGGCCATCCGGGCGGCGACCGCGTGCTCTGCGAGACGGCGGCGGCGCTGCGTTCGGCAGCACGCGCTGAGGACATGGTGGCGCGGCTCGGCGGAGACGAGTTCGCGGTTGTGGCGCACGGCCTCGGCGCAGACGACATGCGCGGGCTCGCCGAGCGCGCGCTCGATGCGGTGCGCGAGGCGGGCGCCCGGCTCGACTCTGAGCTGCCCGGCGTGAAGATGACGGCCAGCATCGGCTGGGCGCTCTACCCGGAGACGGCGGCCACGGTGGAGGAGCTGATCGCGGCCGCGGATGTGAGTCTGCGAGGCGTGAAGGGCAGCGGCAAGGACAGCGTCCTTTCGCCGGCAGAGTTGCTGGCCGAGCCCGCCGGCGCGTGAGCATTCGCCGCCGCGGGCGGCAGCGTCCATAATCGACGTATGCGCGCCATTCGGATGGCGTTGTTCGTGGCACTCGCAAGCGCTGGGATCGCGCTCAGTTCTCCGGCAGGGCACACGCCGTCTGCGGGCGCCGCGCCTCAGGCCG
>DATEPK010000066.1:0-3392 GCA_035273245.1 Thermoleophilaceae bacterium | reverse complement strand
CTGCTCGAGGTCGACGACCTTCGCGTGTCCTTCACCACCGAGGACGGCGTGGTGAAGGCGGTGGACGGCGTGACCTTCAGGGTCGACCGCGGCGAGGTGGTGGCGATCGTGGGCGAATCCGGCTCCGGCAAGTCGGTCACGTCGATGACGCTCATGGGTCTCACCCGCGGGCCCAACTCGCGGTTCGAGGGCCGGGCCTTGTTCGACGGCCAGGACCTGATCCAGGCGTCAGAGGGGCAGCTTCAGACGATCCGGGGGGCGGGCATCGCGATGGTCTTCCAGGACCCGATGAGCTCGCTCGACCCGGTGTACCGGGTGGGCGACCAGATCGCGGAGCAGATTCGCGTCCACTTCCCCGACGTGCCCAAGGCGGAGGCGCACGCTCGCGCGATCGAGCTCATGGAGCGCGTGGGCATTCCGCGCGCAGCGGAGCGGGCGCGCTCCTACCCGCACGAGTTCTCGGGCGGCATGCGCCAGCGCGTGATGATCGCGATGGCGCTCTCCTGCTCACCGAAACTGCTGATCGCGGACGAGCCCACCACCGCGCTCGACGTGACGATCCAGGCGCAGATCCTGGATGAGCTGCGCGAGCTGCGGGAGACCTCGGACACCGGCATCATCCTCGTCACGCACGACCTCGGCGTGGTGGCGGACATCGCCGACCGCATCGTCGTGATGTACGCGGGCCGCGTGGTCGAGCAGGGCACGCTCGACGAGATCTTCTATGACCCGCAGCATCCGTACACCTGGGGCCTGCTCGGGTCGATCACGCGGGTGGACCGCGACCGCTCCGAGCGTCTGCCCGCGATTCCAGGGATGCCGCCGTCGCTGCTCTCGCCGCCGCAGGGCTGCCACTTCCGGCCGCGCTGCCCGCACGCGTTCGAGCGCTGCATGGAGGTGCCGGACCTGGCCGCGCGACTGCCGGAAAGCCCGTCGCACCTCGATCGCTGCTGGCTCGAGCCTGAGCGCAAGCGCACGCTGCGCCAGGTGGGCGACCAGATCGGGCTGCAGAGCGAGGAGACGGTGACCTCGTGACGGTCGAAGCCGCCACGCCGCAGCCCAGTCCAGCCGGCGGCGCGGGGGCTCTGCCGCTCCTCGAGGTCGAGCACGTGAAGGTGCTCTTCCCCGTGAAATCGGGCGCGCTGTTCGGCCGCACGCACGCGCACGTCCACGCCGTCGACGACGTGAGCTTCGAGCTGCGCGAGGGCGAGACGCTCGGGATCGTCGGCGAGTCCGGCTGCGGCAAGACCACGCTGATCCGTACCCTCGTCCGGCTGATCGACCCCACCGCGGGCGCCATCCGCTTCCGCGGCAAGGACATCTCGGGCGCCGGCCGGCGCGAGCTCGAGCCGATCCGGCGCGAGATGCAGATGGTCTTCCAGGATCCGCAGGCGTCGCTCAACCCGCACAAGCGGGTGGACCAGATCCTGGGGACGCCGCTCAAGCTGCGCGGTGTCGAGAAGGAGCGCTTGCAGCCCGAGAGCCGCGACCTGCTCTCGCGCGTCGGCCTCTCGCCAGAGCACCTCAACCGCTTCCCGCACGAGTTCTCGGGCGGGCAGCGCCAGCGGATCGGCATCGCACGCGCGCTCGCGCTCGGCCCGCGTCTGATGCTGCTGGACGAGCCGGTGTCCGCGCTCGACGTCTCGATCCAGGCGCAGGTGATCAACCTGCTCGATGACCTTCAGGACGAGTTGCACCTCTCCTACGTCTTCGTGGCGCACGACCTCAGCGTTGTGCGGCACGTGTCGGACCGCATCGCCGTGATGTACCTCGGCAAGATCGTCGAGGTGTCGGCGGCGGAGGAGCTCTACTCGAAGCCGATCCATCCGTACACCTCGGCGCTCCTCGGCGCGATCCCGATCCCCGACCCGCACGAGAATCGCGCGCGCGAGAGGCGCAAGGCCACGGGCGAGCCGCCGAGCGCGATCAACCCGCCCGCGGGCTGCCGCTTCCACACGCGCTGCCCCCGCGCGACGGACATCTGCCGCGCGGTCGAGCCGCAGCTCAGCGAGTACGCGGGCGGCCACATCGCCGCGTGCCATCACCCGCAGAACGTGAGCGCGGACGAGGTGGCCGGCGCGACCCGGTCCGGCGCCTCTCCGCTCAGCGCCGGACCGGAACAGCCGGATTACGTGCCCTAGGCCCTAGGCCTGCGCGTACTGAAGCGAGCCGGGCGTGGTGAGCAGCTCGCCGGTCTCGAGCAGCGTCTTCAGGCCGGAGAGGATCATCGGCCAGCCGCCGAAGAGCTGATCGTTCGCGCCCTCGCGGAGCTGGTCGTGGGTGAGGACGAGGCGGCAGGAATCGCCGACCGGCTCGATCTCCCAGGTCACGCGCGAGGTGCCCTCGGCCGCCACGTCCTCTCCCCACAGCGCGTGGAAGCTCTGGACGAGCCGGCGCGGCGGGTCCACCTCGAGGTTCTCTCCTTCGGCGAGCGGTCCGGGCGCGTTCGCGTGTACCGCCGTGTAGCGTGAGCCGGGCGTCCAGTCCGACTCCACGCCCATGCCGAAGTTGTACTTCTGGCGCAGCTCGCTGCTCGTGATCGCCTCCCAGAGGCGCTCCGGCGTGGTCTTGATGTAGATCTCGAACACCTTCTCCATCGTCTTTCCTTCCAGGTCGCGCTTCAGCCCCGTGAGCGTCGCCGCCCAGGGCTCGGCGTATTTGCTCACCCACCTGTCGTGGACGAGCCGGATCGGGACGACGTTGAGGAAGTGCAGCTTCTCGCGGCCGCGCTTCTTCGTCACGACGAGGCCGGCGTCCTCCAGCACCTTGAGGTGCTTCATCACGCCGAAGCGCGTCATCGGCAGCCGCTCCTCGAGCGCGGTCAGCGTCTGCCCGTCCTCGTTGAAGAGCTCGTCGAGCAGGCTGCGGCGCGTGGGGTCTGCGAGGGCCTTGAACACGTCGTCCATGGCTCGGGACTATACGTGACCGTTTGGTCACATGTCAAGTGCGATCTTGACCCGCTCAGGTTCTCTGACTAAGGTCAGCTAAATGGACGCGGTCGCTCAGGTGCGGCGCTTCAACCGGGTGGTCACTCAGCGCGTCGGCGCGCTCGACGATCACTTCCTCTCCCGCGACCGGCCGCTCGGCGAGGCGCGCCTGCTGTGGGAGATCGGACCGGACGGCTGCGAGGTGCGTGCGCTGCGCTCACGCCTCGGCCTCGACTCGGGCTATGTGAGCCGCCTCCTGCGCTCGCTCGAAGCCGATGGACTCGTGACGGTGGGACAGTCCGCGCACGATCGCCGCGTCGCGACGGCGCAGCTGACGCGGCGCGGGTTGAAGGAGCGCGCTCTGCTCGACCGCCGCAGCGACACGCTGGCGGCCTCGCTGCTCGAGCCGCTCAGCGACAGGCAGCGCGACCGCCTCGTGACGGCGATGGGCGAGGTGGAGCGGCT
>DATEPK010000065.1:0-17094 GCA_035273245.1 Thermoleophilaceae bacterium | reverse complement strand
CCGTCGTCGCACACGATCACCTGGTGGGCGGGGTACGTCTGCCCGAGCACTGACTCCACGGCCTCCGCGACGGTCGCTTCCGCCTGGTAAGCCGGGATGAGGACGCTGAACGATGGGTCGGAGGCGGCCGCTCCCGCAGCCGCCGCCCGTGGCGCCACGATCGGTCTCACACCGATGTGCCGCTGTGCGCGGTCGCGGTTGTCTTGCTCGGGTGGGTCATGCTCATGGGCCAGCGCCGCGCGCGGGAAGCCGCCTCTCCTGGGCCTAGGATAAGCAGGGGTGCGGAGCTTCGGGGATCGTGCCGATGTATCGGCACGAGGGCCGTGGGACTGCAGATGAGCATGACACCTTCGCATTCCACCCCTGAGCCGGCCGAGGCGGGCGGGCTCCAGACGAGCGCCGCCGCGACGGCCACCACGGCGGCATCCGTAACGCGCGGCGGGCTCTGGGTCACGGTCGCGCTGGTGCTGCCGCAGATCTACACGCTCGTGGTCTCGGTCGCGGCGGCTCGCTATCTCGGCCCGCACGGGATGGGACGGCAGAGCTTCATCGCCTTCGTCGAGATCTCGCTCGCGTCGATCTTCACCAGCGGGCTCACGGTCGCGCTCATGCGCTACGTCGGCGAGACGCTCGGGCAGGACCGGCCCGAGGTCGTGCGCGGGCTCGTGGTCTGGGCGTGGCGGCTCGTGGTGGCCGGTGGCGTGCCGGCTGCGGCCGTGATGATCGGGATCGGGCTGAGCGGCTCGGCGCCGCGGGCCGCCTGGTACTTCGCGGCGGTGGTCTGCTTCATGATCATTCTCCAGACGGTGCCGAACGCCGCGCTCGCCGGCACGCAGCGCTGGCGGCAGAACACCACGCCGGGCGTCGTCACCGGCGCTATCGCGGTGCCCGCCACGATCGGGGTGCTCGCCGCCGGAGGCGGAATCACCGGCATGTTCGCGGTGGAGGCCGCGGTGGCGGCAGGCAACCTCGTGTGGACGTCGGCGCTTGCCCGGCACGCGCTCGCCGGGCTCTCGAACGAGCACACGAGCGCGCCGCGTGAGCTGAAGCGGGACGTGCTCGGCTACACCGGGCTGATGGCGGGCGGCGTGGTCCTTACCTTCGTGGTCTGGAAGCGCTCTGAGTTCATCTTCCTCGACCGCTACTCGGGCGACACTCAGATCGCCTACTACTCCATTGCGTTCGCCGCGGTCAACGCGCTGAGCATTGTGCCCGGGGTGGTGTCCAACGTCATCTCCCCCGCCTTCGCCACGCTGTACGGCGCCGGCCAGCGCGAGCGGCTGCGTTCGGGATACGCGCGCTCGATCCGGCTGCTCCTGCTGGCCAGCCTGCCCCTCACGGCCGGCGCGCTCGCGGTCGGGCCGGAGACCGTCGAGCTCGTGTACGGCCATGACTACGCCGGCGTGCGCACCCCGCTCTTGATCATGCTGGCGGCCTTCCCACTCGTGGCCCTCTCGGGCGGCGCCAGCGCGCTGATGGTGGGGCTCGGCCGCCGGCTCGTGCCGGGCGTGGTCGGCGCTGCCGCGGCGGTGGTCACCCTGGGCCTCAACTGGCTCCTCGTCCCGTCGCACGGCGCGACTGGCGCGGCGCTTGCGAACTCGGGCGGCCAGATCGCCGCCACAGTGCCGATCGTGATCTACGCCGTGACCACTATCGGGGGGCTGAGCTGGAGGCCGCTGTCGATCGTCCGCATGGCGCTCGCCTCGGCGGTCACCTGGGCCGCCGCTCATCTGACGGTGGTGGCGGTGCACGGCGGCATCGAGGTGCCGGCCGGCATCGCGGCGGGCCTGCTTGCCTTCGCCGCGTGCGCGCCCCTGCTGCGCGTTCTGCCGCCCGAGGAAGTCGCACTGGTGGAAGAAGTCGCCGGCGGGCGACTCGCGGGTCCTGCCCGGCGCGTCGCCACGGTGCTCAGCCAGGGTGTTTTCGCGGCGCGTCGAGTGAGCGAGACGCCGGAAGGGACCGGATCTCCGTGAGCGCGCGCGAGCCCGCCGTGACGGTGCTCACCTCGGTGTACAACGGCGAGGCGTATCTCGCCGAGGCGCTCGACTCACTGCTCGGGCAGAGCTTCCCGGACTGGGAGTGCCTGATCATCGACGACGGGTCGACTGACGGCACCGGCGAGATCGCCCGCCGCTTCGCGGCCGCGGACAGCCGCTTCCGCGTCCATGTGCAGGAGAACCAGGGCACGCCGCGCGCGCTGAACGCGGGCCTCGAGCAGGCGCGGGGACGCTATGTGGCGATCCTCGACGCCGACGATGCCGCGTTCCCCGAACGGCTGGAGCGTCAGGCCGCCCACCTCCGCGCCAATCCAGACGTGGCGCTCGTCGGGGGCTACGTGATGATGATCTCCGGCAGCGGCCGAGAGTTCGGGCTCGCGGAGTACCCGCTCGAAGATGCCGAAATCCGCGCCCAGCTCGAAGAGCAGAATGCGTTCGTCCATTCCGCAGTCATGTACAGGCGCGAGCTCGCGCTGGACGCCGGCGGATACCGACCCGTCGTTCGCCTCGCCGAGGACCTCGATCTCTGGCTGCAGCTGGCCGAGCGCGGACGCCTGGCGAATCTGGCCGAGCCCGTGACGCGCTACAGGGTGCACGCCACCCAGGTTTCGATCACGCGGCTGGAGGAGCAGGTGCTCGCGGTGCAGGCGAGCCTCGCGTCCGCGCGCGAGCGCAGGGCCGGCCGCCCCGATCCACTCGACTCGGTCCAGTCGATCGACCGTTCGCTCATGGACGAGCTCGGCGTAAGCGACGCGGAGATCACGCGGATGACCGCGCTCACGGGGGCGTGGTGGGGCCGAGTGCTCGAGCGCGCGGGCGACCATGGCGGCGCAAGGCGCGCGTGGGCACAGGCGCGCGAGGTGGCGCGCGGACCCGGCGGCGGGCGCGAGCTCGAAGCCGAGCTGCTGCGCGAGCGGGCGCGGGTTGCGTCCGGCCGCGGGAGACGCGGCGCGGCCGCGCTGCTGCGCGTACGCGCTCAGGTGCTCAGTCGGGCCGGCGCGCGACGATGAACATCCCGCGCGGCTCGCCCCATGTGAGCCCCGCCCGCTCGAGACGCACGGCCGCCCCCATCAGCGGCGACAGGAGCGCGCGCACCCGCAGCGGCTTCGACTTCACCCGCTCGCGGAGCTCTTGGGCGAGATGGGCCGTGCCGCGCAGTGTCGGCTCGATCGAGTCAACCTCGAGCCCCGCCGCCTCGAGCACGCCAGTGATCTCATCCGCCGTGTAGCCCGACCGGTGGGCTGCCTTCCAGTGCGTGCGGCTGCTGCGAAGCACGGGCTCCCAGTCCCGTACCGCGACGTGAGCGAGGAGCACGCCGCCGCTGGTGAGCGAGCCTGCGACGGCGCGGGCGGCCGCGGCATCATCGGGAATCTCTCCGAACGCCTCGAGCACGACGGCGGCGTCGTATCCACCCGTGGGGAGTGGTTGCGTGAGGTCGGCCTGCGTGAACTCGACGCCATTTGCCGAGTGCTCCGCCGCGAGCCGTCTCCCCTGCGCAAGGGATTCGGGATTCAGGTCGACGGCGGCGACGTGCCAGTCCGGGTGACGGCGCGCGATCTCGATCGCGAACAGGCCGATTTCGCAGCCCGCGTCGAGCACGCGCAGAGCCCTCCCGCCGGCAAGGCGCTCGAGCGCCGAGCGCGCGAGCTGCATCCGCAGGCGGCGTGCGGGCGGCATGTTGAGCGCGCTCCATTCGACCCTGCGCCGCGCGCGGCGGCGCAGCCCGCCGACCAGCTCGCTCGGCACGATGCGCGCAGCCGCGGCGAGACCGGTGCGAGGTCGAAGGCGCACCGCCTCGCGCAGCAGCCGTACGGCCCGCCCGCGGGCGCCCTGCGCCGCCCACGCCCCAGCGAAGATCACAGCGATGCGCGCCCGCGCCTCGCGTTCCAGCGCGGTGCCGCGCTCCTCGGGGTGGCGCTCAAAGTAGCGCGCGATCACCAATCGGCATCCCTGCTCACCCGCCTCGACGTCCGCCGTCAGCGAGGCGCCGTGCCGCCGGTAGAGCGTCGCCACCCCTTGCTCGCCCCGCACGTGGGCCCGCTCGAGAGCGCGCAGCACGAAGTCCCAGTCCTCACCGCTCTGCAGCCCCTCCGGCCACGGGCCGGCGCCGAGCACCACGTCCCGGGGGAAGAGCATCGACGGCACGCGCACCTCGAAGCCGTCGAGCAGACACGCTTTCAGCGCGTCGCCCTCCACCGACGAGCGGATCTCGCGCTGAGGCCGCAGCTCCGCGTCGCACACGAGCGTTGCTCCGTAAGCGATCTCGTCGCGGCGCGCGCCGAGCAGAGCCACGAGTCGCGCCGTGCTGTCCGGCTCGAGCACATCGTCGGCGTCCACAAAGCGGATGAGCTCTCCGCGTGCTGCCGCCACCCCCGCGTTGCGCGCGTGCGACGCACCTCCGTGATCGACCCTGATCACACGCAGCCGCGCGTCGTCGATTCCGCTCAGAACCTGGCTGAGCGGCGTGTCGGAACCGTCGTCCACCACAACCAGCTCGAGCTCGGCGCCGCGCTGCCCCAGAGCGCTGCGCACGGCCTCGAGCAGCCAATCAGTGCGCGGGTTCCACGCGGCCATGACGATGCTGATGAGCGGTTGTGTGTAAGTCATCGACGTGCCGATTATTTGACAACAGCCGGCAGTAGAGGCTGACAAGCTCGGCGCAGCGGCGTTATCAGGAAGTAGAGGTCCCGTGCCGATACCACTCAAGATTCAATGACCGCGTCGCGATTTGGTTGCTTAGCACGATGATTCCCCAAAACCGAGGCGCAGTGGGGGATCCGTCTCGGTCCGACCGGGTCATCGCCGTCTGCCCTGTCCTCCCCTATCCGCCGATCGGCGGCGGCCACAAGCGCACCCTGCGCCTCCTGGAGGCGATCGCTCGCGCCGGCGGGGTTCCGCACATCCTGACGAACGATCCCGGGCAACCCGGCGCCGCCGACGAGCTGCGCTCGCGGGGTTGGTTCGTGGACATCATCGAGGAGACTCCGCAGCGCCTTCCGACGCGCATACGCCAGCACCTCGAGAGGCGTCCGAGCCCCGTCCTGCCGCGCACGAGCGCTCGCCTGGCCGAGCTGGCGCCGCAGGCCGCGTTCGTGCAGTTCGAGAGTCCTCAGAGCGCCTACTACTGGGAGGGCGTCAACGGATCCAAGGTCGTGCTCAGCACCCAAAACGTCGACTCCGAGCTGCTGGCCACGGTGGCGCGCAGCATGCCGCCCTTGTCCGTGGGCCGCCTTCGCTACGCCAACCGCTCGCTGTCGATGCGCTCGGTCGAGCGCCGCGCCGCTCGGCGCGCGGACGTCGTCCTCTGCGTCTCGGATCACGACCAGCGCTACTTCGAGCGCTTCTCCCACACAGTGCTGAACGTGCCGAACGGGGTGGACAGCGAGCTCTTCGACATCGACCCCGCCCTCCCCGACTCGGAGGACGTGGTCTTCATCGGGCAGCTCGACTACGCCCCCAACGAGTTCGGTGTCCTGCGCTTCCTACGCGAGGGGTGGCCGATCGTCAGGGAGGCCCGCCCTCGCGCGCGGCTCCTCCTGGCCGGCAAGGGCATGCATGGCGTGCTCGAGCGGGAGGCGCGGGCGGCGGATCGCGTCGAGCCGCTCGGCGTGGTCCGCGACGTCCGCGAGCTTCTCGAGCAGAGCCGCCTCGTGGTCTCGCCGCTATGGCAGGGCGGGGGGACCCACATCAAGGTCCTCGAGGGCATGGCCGCGGGGCGCCCAGTCGTGATCACCCCGCGAAGCGCACACGGGCTCGGATTTGAGGACGGCGTGCACGGAACCTTGGGCTCGACCCCGTCCGACCTTGGTCACCTCGCCGTCGAGCTGCTCGGCGATCGGCGCCGCTCGGAGGAGCTGGCGCGCGGCGGCCGCGAGCTGGCCGACGCCTACCGCTGGGAGCGCACCACCGAACAGGCGGAGAGCCTGTACCGCGACTGGCTCATGAATCCGGCGGACGCCGGCACCCCGCCCGCGTTCTGCGCGAGCACATCGGCCTGAACGGGGTAGAAGCACGCGCACGGAAAATGCGCGACCGCGAGGAGAGCGGCGGCGACAGCGTGGACGACCCGTATCCCGACCGCAGCTGAGTCGCGCCTACAGAGCGGGGCTGCGGCGCCAGCCGCGCCGCGGTCCGCGTGCGACGGCCGAGCGTGCAAGCGCCCCCGCTATGAAGCCGCCCACCACCGCGTAGATAACGGCGGCCAGGCCCCAGTTCACGGCGATATTCGTCTTGTGGTTTTGGAGGTGGAAGACGTTGCGGAACGGCTGCACGAGCCACTTCGCGGCGTCGTTCACGGCCGAGACAAGGCCATTGGAGGTGTTCGCCCCGAGGACGTGGATGAGGATCCCGGCGACGATGATCACGAACGCGACCGTGGTCGCGAGTCGCACGACTCTGGCAAGCGTGTACATGAGGCTCCTTTCCCTCGCGCGACTGACTACCCGGATCCGGGCGCGGCAATGCCCCGGCCGCGCAAGCTGGCGGGTAGGGCCAAAGGGCCGCTAGCGCTCGTTCAGGAACGCTTCGAGCCGGGCCTTGAGCGCGGGCAGCTGCCGCTGCGTGGTGATGGCGCGCAGCACCAGGGCTCCCTGGGCACGGTCGAGCAGCAGATCCGAGCGGCTCGAGCGGAGCACGCGCATGAGGTGGGTGCGCACGTCGTCGTTGCCGTTCGGCACGGCGGCCACAGCGCTCGCAAGCTCGTCGCGCACGCGCGCGTCGAGGCTCACCGACAGCCAGTCGTGTTGCTCGGCCATGGGCGCCTACGCTAGCGGAGCCGGGCGCTCGCCGCCATCTGCCCTCAGGCGGCCGCGGCTTCGGCGCCCGCGCGCAGGCGCGGCAGCACGTCCTCGGCATAGAGCCGGAGCGCGCGCTCCTGGTCCTCACCGGGGAAGTGGAAGGTGAGGTGGGTGAAACCGAGGTCGAGGTAGGGCTGGATCCTCGCCACCTGCTCTTCGGGGTCGTCCGACACGATCCAGCGGCTCGCCGCGCGCTCGGCGGGAAGGGCGTCTGCCAGGCGCTGCATCTCGATCGGGTCCTCCACCCCCACCTTCTCCTCCGGGGTGAGGGCGAGCGCGCCCCAGTTGCGCGTGTCCTCCATCGCGCGCGCGTGATCTGAGTCGTAGGAGACCTTCATCTCGATCGTCAGCTCGATGTCGGAGAACGAGCGGCCCTCCTTGTCGGCGCCCTCGCGCACAGCGGGGATCAGCTTCTCGGCGTAGAGCTCCGGCGCCTTGCCGCTCGTGGTGATGAAGCCGTCGGCGATCCGGCCCGCGAGGCGCGCCGCCGCCGGTCCCGACGCCGCGATGTAGAGCGGCACGCCGCCCTCCGGGCGGTCGTACACCGTTGCGTTGTCGGTGTGGAAGTAGTTGCCCTCGAAGCTCACGCGCTCATCCGTCCACAGCTCCTTCATCAGAAGCGACGCCTCCTTGAGCCGCTGGAAGCGCTCCTTCTGCTCAGGCCACTCCACGCCAAGCGGCGTCTCGTTCATGGCCTCGCCGGTGCCCACGCCGAGGAACACGCGGCCCGGATACAGCACGCCCAGCGTGGCCATCGCCTGCGCCACGATCCCGGGGTGGTAGCGGTAGCTCGGCGCCACCACGCTCGTGCCGAGCTCGATGCGCGAGGTCCTCTCGCCCAGTGCGCCGAGCCAGGCGAACGAAAACGGCGCGTGGCCGCCATCGTGGCGCCAGGGCTGGAAGTGGTCGGACACGACCACGCTGTCGTAGCCGAGCTCCTCGGCGAGCACCGCGAACTCGAGGAGCTCGCGCGGTCCGAACTGCTCGGCCGAGGCCTTGTATCCGAGCTTGAGCATCCCGCCACGGAGGATGGCATAAGCTGCCCGCCGTGAGCGACCTGAGCGGCCGCACCATGTTCATGTCCGGGGGCAGCCGCGGAATCGGCCTGGCCATCGCTCTGCGCGCGGCGCGCGACGGCGCCAACGTGGCGCTGATCGCGAAGACCACCGAGCCCCATCCCAAGCTCGAGGGAACGATCTACACCGCCGCGGAGCAGATCGAAGAGGCCGGCGGCAAGGCGCTCCCGGTGCCCGGCGACATCCGCAACGAGGACCAGGTGCTCGACGCCGTGCAGAAGACCGTGGACGAGTTCGGCGGTATCGACATCGTGGTGAACAACGCGAGCGCGATCCAGATCGAGGGCTCGGAGACGCTCCCGATGAAGCGCTACGACCTGATGCAGAACATCAACACGCGCGGCACCTTCCTCGTGTCGCGCGCGTGCGTGCCCCATCTGAAGAAGGGCACGAATCCGCATGTGCTCACGCTCAGCCCGCCGCTGAACATGAAGCCGCACTGGTTCAAGAACCACCTGGGCTACACGCTCGCCAAGTACGGCATGAGCATGTGCACGCTCGGTATGGCGGCGGAGTACGCGGACGACGGCATCGCCTTCAACTCGCTGTGGCCGCGCACGATCATCGCCACCGCGGCGGTGCAGAACCTGCTCGGCGGGGATGAGGCCATGGCCCGTTCGCGCAAGCCGGAGATCCTCGCCGACGCGGCGCACGCCATCCTGGTGCGCGACTCGCGGGAGTGCACCGGGAACTTCTTCATCGATGACGACGTGCTCGCCGAGGAGGGGATCACGGATCTCTCCGACTACACGTACGGCAACGCGGGCGAGCTCCAGACGGACATCTTCCTCGACGCGTAACGCCTAGCTCGAGGCGCTGTGGAAGTCGCCGCCGCAGGCTGACCACACCCCGCGGTGTGCGGCGCGCGCATCGCGGAAGGCCGAAAGCAGTCGTGGGAACAGCTCGACCGGCTTCCCGGCGTACACGTAGGTGTTCGCCCAGCCCGACTCGAGCTGCTCGGTCTCGGCCAAGCGCCCGTCCGCGAGCCACACGTACGCGAGCAGCCGTCCGTAACGGTCAACTCGGTCCTGCGTCGGATCGGTCTCGAGCCGGACGTGAGAGCCCGCCGGAGCGAGGCGCTCCATGTTCGCGGACGCCTGCGGGCCGCCGCACTCCACGGGAGTGCCCGGCCGGTGCGTCTCCGGCGTGTCGATGCCGAGCAGTCGCACGTAGAACGTGCGGCCGCCCGCGCGCGCCACGAGGGTGTCGCCGTCGACGGGGCGCACCACGGTCGCGGCTATGCCGCCACCGGGGGTGTCGGGTGTCTGGTGTCGGGTGCCGGAGGGCCAGGCGATGATGGCGATTGCCGCTGCGACGGCCAGCAGGATGGGGATGAGGGTGCGTGGCTTCACGACCCTCTAAGGGTTCGGCGCCGTGTCTTCGCCCCCTCAGCTTGCGCGCAGAGCGACTATGCAGAGGTCGTCGGGCAGCGCGCCGCCGGCGAAGCGCTCGGCCTCGCGCCGCAGCTCCCGCACCACCCGCGCGGGTGAGGCTCCCCGCAGCGTCGCGAGGGTGTTCGCGATGCGATGGGTGCCGAACAGCTCTCCCCCGCCCCTGCGCGCCTCCGAGAGGCCATCGGTGAAGGCCATCAGCCCGGCGCCCGGCTCGAAGTAGGTGCTCGCCGAGGTGCACTCGAGGTTCGGCTCCACTCCGAGCGGATATGCGGGCGTGAGCTGGCTCAGCTCTGTGCCCTCATCGAGCCACATGGGCGGGGGATGTCCCGCCAGCGCCCACGTCATCCTGTGCTCGCTCGGCACGAACACGATGCACGCGCAGGTGACGAGCATGACCTGATCGGAGGGCCGCTCGAGCAGCGCGGTGTTGGCGAGCTCGAGCAGGCGGCAGGGATCGTCGGTGAACGGCGCGCCGTTGGCGAAGGCCGTTCGCACGAACGCGGCCCGGCGCGCGGCCTCCACTCCCTTTCCGGCCACGTCACCGACGACGACGATCGTGCAGTCCCCAGGCCCCGCGGTGACGAGATAGAAGTCACCGGCCGCGCCCTGCTGCGCCGGCACATAACAGCTTGCGAGCTCGAGCGACGGCCGGGACGGCGTGTGCCGCGGCGCGATCGCCTGCTGAAGGCCGCGCAGCTCGCCCAGCTCGAACCGCTGCTCGTCGACCATCCGGGAGAGCGCCTGTCGCTGCTCCGCCACCCTTCCCACGAGGTAGCCGAGCAGCGCGTACAAGCCGAGGAGGAGGGCTCCGGAGGCCGCGAGCGTGAGCGAGCCGCCCGGGTTGATCGCGCGCGCACCCGTGTAGAGAGCCGCGGAGACGATCGCAGTGATCACGCCGCCGCGGCGCCCGAACCAGAGCGCGCCGATGACCGTCGGAACCGCAAACAGCGGCCCTGGGTTGGTCACGACGGTTGCGCGCAGCGCAAACGCCACGGCGAGTAGAAGTGCAGTGGCCAGCCCGCGCCCAGCGCTCGTACTGAGGCGCGGACGGTCAAGACGGCCAAGCAGGGCGAGTCCTTTCCGTGGAGGGCTTGAGCGATCGTAACCCGGCTTCCGGCAGATCGCCAGACATTCGCCGATCGCTAGGCTCACTCGCCGATGCGCCACCTCCTGGCCGACCTCATGGACGTGGCGGCCGGTAGGGCCGACTACGCGGACGCTCGCCACGTCAGTTCCGTGGCCGAGGCGATCTCCACGCGCAACGGCAACGTCGACCTCGTTCGGCGTGACGCGGAGGAAGGCTTCGGCGTCCGGGTCCGGATCGGAGGCGCCTGGGGTTTCGCCGCCGCGAGGGGCAGCGAGCGCGAGGCCGCGGAGTCGGCCCTCGAGCGCGCCATCGCGGTTGCGCAGTCGCAGCCGCGCGCGAACGGCGCGGCTCCGCTGGTGCCGGAGCCTCCCGCCCATGGCTCCTTCTCGAGCACGTTCGAGATCGATCCGTTCGACGTCCCGCTCGAGGAGAAGCTGAGCCTGATGCTGGCCGCCGAAGAGGGCATGCGCGGCGATCCGCGTGTGAGCCTCACGCAGGCGCAGTTCAGCGCGTACAGGGAAGAAAAGGTGTTCGCGTCGAGCGAGGGCGCGCTCTGCGAGCAGCGGATTGTGGAGTGCGGCGGGGGCATCGCCGCCACCGCCACGAGCGAGGACGACGCGCAGGTGCGCTCCTTCCCGGGTTCGCACCGCGAGCACGTGGCGCAGGCCGGCTGGGAGCACTTTGCCGGGCTGGGACTCGTGGAGAACGCTCCGCGCGTGGCAGAGGAGGCCGTGGCGCTTCTCTCCGCGCCGGCTTGCCCGGCGGGCCGCATGACCGTGGTGCTCGACGGCGAGCAGGTGGCCCTGCAGGTGCACGAGTCGGTCGGCCACGCGCTGGAGCTCGACCGTGTGCTCGGTCGCGAGGCGTCGTATGCCGGCACCAGCTTCGTGCAGGTGCCCGACCTCGGCTCCCTCCGCTACGGCTCCGAGCAGATGAACGTGAGCGCGGACGGCACCTCTCCCGGAGGGCTCGGCAGCTTCGGCTGGGACGACGAGGGCGTGGCCGCCCACGCCTTCCCGCTCGTGAGCGAGGGGGTGCTACGCGGCTTCCTCTCCTCGCGTGAGACGGCGGCGGAGATCGGCCTCGAGCGCTCCGGGGGCTGCATGCGCGCCGAGTCGTTCGCGCGCCAGCCGATCATCCGCATGACGAACATCAACCTGGCGCCGGGCGACGCCGGCACGCTCGAGGACCTGGTCGCGGACACCGACAGCGGAGTGCTGCTCGAGACGAACCGCTCCTGGTCGATCGACAACCGGCGCCTGCACTTTCAGTTCGCCACGGAGATCGCCTGGGAGATCCGCGACGGCAAGCGGGGGCGGATGCTCCGCAACCCGAGCTACGCCGGCATCACGCCGGAGTTCTGGGGAAGCCTCGACGCCGTGTGCTCGGACTCGGAGTGGCGGCTGTGGGGGCTCCTCAACTGCGGGAAGGGCGAGCCCGGGCAGTCGATGCACGTGTCGCACGGGGCGGCTCCGGCGCGCTTCCGGGACGTTCAGGTGGGCGTGGCGTGAACTCGCTCGAGCTGGCGGAGCGCGCGCTCGCCGCCGCGAACGCCGGCGAGGGCGGAGCGCTCGCGGAGGTCACGCGCGAGCGCTCGCTCATGCTTCGCTACGCCCGCAACCGCCCGACCCAGTCCACCGCCGTCGACGACGTGACGGTGGAGATCGCGGTGGCGCGCGGCGGCCGCGTGGGCAAGGCGTCCACGAACGCCACGGACGACGAGTCGCTGGCGGCGTGCGCGCGGCAGGCCGAGGCCGCAGCGGAGGCGATGGCGCGCTCCGCCCGCGACGAGGGCTACCCCGGGTTCCCCGAGCCTGCCCCCGTGCGCACCGGCGACACGTTCGACCCGGCGACGGCGGCGCTCGACGCGAGCCTGGGCGGGCGCGCGCTGTCCGAGGCGTTCGAAGTCGCCGGGCGGCATGGCGTGGAGGCTCACGGCACCTGGACGGTGGGCGACGTGGAGGTGGCGGTGGCGTCCTCCACCGGCGTCGCGCTGTCGGAGCGCGTTACCGACTCGTTCATGAAGGTGGTGTGCATCGCGCCGGGCGGCAGGAGCGGGTACGCGACCGAGGCGAGCCGCGCGGTGTCCGACCTACATCCCGCCGAGATCGCCGAGCGCAGCGCTGGGAAGGCCGCGGTGAGCGGCGAGCCTGTGGCGCTCGAGCCTGGCGAGTATCCCGTGGTGCTCGAGCCCGCGGCCGTCTCGGACCTGTTGTCGATGCTTGGGTGGCTCACGTTCAACGGACTTGCCTACAACGAGGACCGCAGCGCGCTGAGCGGCCGCCTCGGTCACAAGCTCACCTCGCCGGCGATCAATCTGTCCGACTCCCCGCGCTTTCCGCGCACTCTGCAGCGCGGGTTCGACGCCGAAGGAGTGCCGAAGGCGCCGATGCCCCTGATCCAGGACGGCGTGGCGATGAACGTCGTACATGACACCGTCACCGGTGCGCGCGCCGGCACCGGCTCGACCGGACACGCGACTGCCCCCGGCGGCTCCACCTACGGGCCGATCCCGTGCAATCTCGTGCTTGTCGGCGGCGGAGCGCAGGACGCGGCGGAACTGTGCCGCCCGATCGAGCGCGGCATCTACGTCACACGGCTCTGGTACGTGAACGCGGTGCGACCGAAGGAAACGCTGCTCACCGGCGTCACGCGCGATGGCACGTTCCTCATCGAGGACGGCGAGATCGCACGGCCCGCGGTGGACATGCGCTTCACCGATTCGGCGCTTGGGCTGCTCGAGCGAACGCAGGCGCTCAGCGCAACGCCCGTGCTCACGAGCGACGGCGAGTTCTACGGTCGCCGTTTCGCCACCGGAGTCGTCTGCCCCGCGCTGCGGGCGGCGACGATGCGGTTCACGGGCTGACATTCCGAGCGCTGGCGCGAAGGTCCAACCCGTTTTAACCTCATTCGGTGCCCGTCCGGACTCGCACATTGCTGGCGGCGGCTGCCGCGTGCGCCGCTCTGATGATCGCCGCCGTACAGGCGCACGCGACGATTGCGCTGCCCACCGGCTTCGACGAGGTGTCGCTTGCGACGGGTCTGACCTCCCCCGTGGACGTCACGTGGGCGCCCGACGGGCGCATGTTCATCGCCAGCCGGACCGGGATCGTCTACGTCCACGACCCGGGCGCGGCGGCCAACGTGAACAACACGCTGCTCGACATCAGCGGTCACGTGAACAACGGCCCGAGCACGGACCACGGTCTGCTCGGGATCGCCACCGACAGCGACTTCGCCAGCAACCACTACCTCTACCTGCTCTACACCTACGACAACGACTCCACCGACGACAACGACCCGAAGGTCTCCACGCTCACCCGCGTCACGGTGAACGACAACGACACGGTGGTGGGCGGAACCAACAGCCCCACCGAGACGACGCTCCTCGGCAGCGTGCACACCGTCCAGACGGGCACGGACGGGGCGTGTGGCGCCCCGAGCAACAGCGTGGACTGCATTCCGTCTGAGGGCTCATCGCACTCGATCGGCACGGTGCGCTCCGCACCTGACGGCACGCTCTTCGTGGGCACCGGCGACGGGGACAACTGGCAGATCATCGACCCGCTGACGGCGAACGACGACAACCCCGCCACCTACCGCGGGAAGATCATGCACGTCGACCGCAACGGGCACGGGCTCTCGGGGCACTCGTTCTGCCCGTCCGACAGCACGCTCACCGACGTCTGCACCAAGATCTACGCGGAGGGCTTTCGCAATCCCTTCCGCTTCACGCTGCTTCCGAGCGGGGGACTCGCGGTCGGGGACGTTGGTCAGGGGAACTGGGAGGAGATCGACCTCGCCTCCGGCGGCGAGGACTTCGGCTGGCCTTGCTATGAGGGTGCCGGCCCGGACCAGTTCTCGGCCAACGGCCAGAGCTACCAGGACTGGTCGCAGTGCCAGGCGAAGTACGCCAACAACCAGACCAAGGCTCCAGCGCTTGCGGTCGCGCATCACTACCCCGACTGCAACGCGAGCACGCCCACGGGCGACACCATCGTCGGCGGGCCGGTGTACGAGGGCGACCAGTATCCGGCCGGCTATCGCGGCCAGCTCTTCTTCGGCGACGTGGGCGGCGGCTTCTTCGATGCCACCTGCGGCTGGATCGGCCGTGCGAACATCAGCGGGAACTCGCTCACCGGCTATCAGCCGTTCGCCACCGTCGTATCGCAGGGAGTGGACATCGAGACCGATCCGGTGAACGGCAACCTCGTGTACGTGTCCCTCCTCGACGGTGCGGTGCGCGAGATCGAATACGGGCCGGGCAACCACGCGCCGACCGCCACGCCGACGGCCACTCCGGCGAGCGGCATGGCGCCGCTCAACGTGAGCTTCGACGCCGGCGCCGCCGACCAGGATGGCGACACGCTCAGCTACGACTGGAACTTCGGCGACGGCTCCACGCACTCGACCGCTGCAGCGCCGGACCACGAGTACTCGAGCCCCGGCGACTACACCGCCAGCGTGACCGTCGATGACGGTCGCGGCAAGAGCACGACGAAGACCGTGGAGGTCACCGCGACCCCCGACCACGCCCCGGACGTCTCGCCCTCCGCCACCCCCACGAGCGGCATGGCGCCCCTCAGCGTCAGCTTCGACGCCGGCGCGAGCGACCAGGACGGCGACACGCTCACCTACGACTGGGACTTCGGCGACGGCTCGGCCCACTCGACCGCCACCGCTCCGAGCCACGAGTACTCCACGCCTGGCGACTACACCGCCAGCGTGACCGTGAGCGACGGCCGCGGCAAGAGCACGACGAAGACGGTGGAGGTGACCGCGACCCCCGACCACGCCCCCGACGTCTCGCCCTCCGCCACCCCCTCGAGTGGCACGGCGCCGCTCAGCGTGAGCTTCGACGCCGGCGCGAGCGACCAGGACGGCGACACGCTCACCTACGACTGGGACTTCGGCGACGGCTCCGCCCATTCGAGCGACCCCGCTCCGAGCCACGTCTACTCCAAGCCGGGCGATTACGTGGCAAGCGTGACGGTCGACGACGGGCGCGGCATGAGCACCACCAAGCTGATGCCCGTGCACGCGTCGACCGCCGTCTCCCCAATCGCGCCACCGCAGCCTGGCCCGCCGCTACCGCCGGTCCCACCCGCGCCGAAGCCGCGCGCGAACCCGGCGGCTCTGGCGCTTTCGGGCACGACCGCGAGGCTCTCCCGGCACGGCACGCTGCAGGGCAGCTTCCGCTCGGCGGAATCGGTGAAGACGATTCGCATCTCGCTCTCGCGCGGCTGCGCGTGGTGGTCATCCCGCGCGCACAGGCTGCGTCGCGGGAAGTGCTCGGCGGCACACTGGATGAAGGCGCGCCTCCACCGCAGGGGCAGCCGTTACAGCTGGGCG
Source organism: Thermoleophilaceae bacterium (assembly GCA_035273245.1). GTDB lineage: Bacteria > Actinomycetota > Thermoleophilia > Solirubrobacterales > Thermoleophilaceae > JAICJR01. Next base: position 1,392 of record DATEPK010000065.1, on the reverse strand, counting down.
GTCAAGCTCGGCGCCAAGCCCAAGCCAGGGCGGTACACGGTTCTGCTCCAGGCATTCCCGCGCAGCAGCGCGGTCACCGCAAGCGGGCGCCTCCGGCTCGTGCTGCGCGTACGGCGCTAGCCGATCTTCAGCAGCACGATCACGTTCACCACGAACAGGATCGCGAAGAAGACGGTCCAGCGATTGAGGTTCCGCTCCACGAGCGAACCGCCACCAAAAGGCCCACCTCCCGAGCCGGCGCCGAAAGCGCCAGACAGCCCGGCGTCCTTCCCCGAGTGCATGAGGATGAGCATGATGAGGACCACCGAGATGATCACCTGGAGGCCGGCGAGAACCGAGTACACGGGTCGAAGGGTAGCGGGGACTCAATACAGGGGAAGGCGTAGGGCGATCGTGCTGCCGCCCCACGGCCAAGCAGCCGGCATTTACCACCGTATGGGTGGAAAAGTCCGGCCGCATGGTTAGCAATGCGGGAGACCGCTCGCTACGCCCTACTCCCTACTTACGCCCGACTCCCTTGTGCCCATTGGCCTTGTCGATCTGGCGAAGGATCTCGATGGCCTGGCCACGCAGTTCGCTATCGATCGCCTCGTAATCCCGGTCCGACAGCTTCCCCATCTCGTGGTCGAGCTCCGCGTCCTTGATCTCGCGGTACTTCGCCTCCTTGGCCGCCTCGAGCGCCATCAGGCGGTCGTCGGCGCGGCGGTCGACGTCCGCGCCGCGGCGCAGCGGCCCGATCACGATGAACGCCACTATCAGCGCCAGCGTGACGATTGCCAGCACGAGCTCCACGTACGGAGGTTAGGCGCGCGAGAGCTCGCGGCCGAGCCGGGCCGCGTAGAGGCTCGTCACGCGCCGGCGCCGCGCCTCCGGTGACGGCCACAGCGCCACCAGCGCACCCGCGATGCCGAGGGCGCCGCCGATCCAGATCCACGCCACGAACGGCGACACGATCATGCGGAAGAGCGCCGGCGGCGGGTTCTTCGTGTAGGAGTCGACGATCGCGGCGATCACGAGCGCCTGCACGTCCTGGTTCGAGTTGCCGAACTTCTTGTCGGCCACCGTGATCGCCGGGTTCAGCTTGCTGAGGTCCGGCTGGATCGCCGTCCACACCGTCTTGGTCAGGCCCCAGCGCATCGAGATCACGCTGTTCTCCTCGCCCGCGAAGTAGCGCGCGATGCTCGGACCACCCTGGGCCGGGAAGTAGTTGCGCGATGGCGCGAGCGTGTAGTGCTTGCTGCCCTTGCGGATGTCCAGCACGGCTCCCGCGGTGACGGGCGCGCCGGTACCCGCGCGGTCGCTGACCAGGCCGGAGGTGGCGCGCCGGTAGGTGATCGTGTAGCCGCCGACCTTCGTCGACTGGCCCACCTTGAGCCGCACGTCCTGGTGGTG
>DATEPK010000064.1:0-10967 GCA_035273245.1 Thermoleophilaceae bacterium | reverse complement strand
GCCACCTCGCTGAGGGCGAGCACGCCGTCGGCCGCGACGTTGTAGATGCCCGGCACATCCGCGCTCAGCGCGTGCGCCAGCGCTGCCACGACGTCGTCCTCGTGCACGAACTGGTAGCGCGGGTCGAAGCCGAGGATCATGGGCACGACCGGCAGCGAGAGGAGCGAGCGGTGCGATGTCCGCACGTCCGGACCGAGCACGTTCGTGCAGCGCAGCACCGTCACGGTCGTGTCCGGGTTCTGCTCCGCGAACTCCGCCACGGCCGCCTCGGCATCGAGGATGTCGCGCTCGATCGCCGTCGTCGGTGGATGCGGCCTGCCCATCTGCTCGGTGAAGAACGCGGGGTCGTCCTGCGCCGTGCCGTAGAAGTGCGCCGAGGACTTGAACACGAGCTTGCGCACCGTCGAATCCGGTCCGCCACAGGCGGCGAGGATGTTCATCGTTCCGATCACGTTGTTCTCGTGCGCCTGACGCGGGGTCGTGATCGTCGAGTCCGGCATGAGGCGCGAGTCGATGACGGTGTCGATCTCCGCCGCCTGCACGATTCGCCTGAGCAGCGCGTGCTGGGTGCCCACCCGGACGAACTCGGTGCGCTCGAGCTCGCGCGTCGGGTCCTCGAAGTCGACCCCGATGATCACCTCCACCTCCGGGTCGGCCTCGAGCGCCTGGGCGAGGCGACCGCCCCAGTAGGTCGAGAGCCCGGTGACCAGTACGCGCCTGCCGCTCATCCGAACCACACCGAGTTCCGCTGCTCGAGCATGTCGAACACGTTCTCCTGGATGCGCGCGCGGATGTCGTGCGCGACTGTCTGCACCAGGCTTTTGTCCTCGTCGAGCCCGGCCTCGTCGAAGTGGATCGGGTCGAGGAAGCGGATGCGGAACTTAGCCGGCAGGTAGCCGAGCATTCCGAGCAGCCCGAAGTGCGGGAAGGTGGGCGTGAGCGGCGCGTAGATCAGCCCGGTGAGCTTCTGCAGCGGGCTGAGGTGGGCGAAGATCGGCGCGGCCTCCTCGGCACCCACGACGCACACCGGCACGATCGGCGCGCGCGCCCGCATGGCCGCCTCCACAAAGCCGCCCCGGCCGAAGCGGCGCAGGCGGTAGCGGTTCTTGTACAGCTTCTCCGTGCCCTTCCTGCCCTCGGGAAAGACGAGCACGAGCTGGCCCTCGTCGTACAGGAGCCGGTGCACGTTGGCGGGGTGCGCCGCCACGCCACCGATCTTCGATACGAGCATCGAGAAGCCCGGATAGCCCTTGAAGAAATGCTCCACGGTGAGGTTCACCGGGCGCGGATGCGGGTGCTCCTCCTTGATCGCCTTGGCGATCATCGGCGCGTCGGGCGGGAGCGCGCCCGCGTGATTCGACACGAGCATCGCGCCACCGGTGGAGGGCACGTTCTCTATCCCCTCGACGTCCACGCGGAACCAGTAGCGGTACATGAAGTCGTAGAGCAGCTTGTCCATCGCGTTCTCCACGCGCTCCGAGCGTCCCCAGTCGTCGAGCTGGCGGTCAGGCTCAACGCCGGGCAGATGCCGGCGTAGGTCCTGATCAACGCGCACGGGCAGCCGGTCGCCATCGCCGTGGTCCTCACCGGACCCGCCGTTCACATGTGCCGCCTCCGGCCTGAGGCTCGTGCGTTCCCGCTCCGCCATGACGGGCGATTGTGGCATGCATGAGGGGGCAGGCGCGCCCGGTCCACCCTGCGACGGCGGACCCGCTGAGTACGATGCGCGCCGGATGCGCTCCAAGGACGAACTTCGCGAGGAGATCTGGCGCGCGATGGATCGCGAAGGCGTGTCGCGCTTTCCGGGAGCCGAGGGGCGGATACCGAACTTCGCCGGCGCCAAGGCGGCGGCGGAGCGGCTCGCGCGCCACCCGCAGTGGGTCAACGCGGAGACGATCAAGGCGAACCCCGACTCGCCGCAGACCCATGCGCGCCGCCTCGCGCTGGCCCAGGGCAAGTGCCTGGTGATGGCGGTCCCGCGCCTGCGCGAGGAGCATCCCTTCCGGCTGCTCGACCCCCGGCGCCTCTCGGCCGACGCGATCCGTGAAGCCGCGACGATCAAGGGCGCGCTACGTCACGGCCGCGTGATCGACCTGGAGCAGGTGCCTGAGCTCGACTTCATCCTCACCGGCTCCGTGGCCGTGAACCTGAAGGGCGCGCGGATTGGCAAGGGCGGCGGCTTCTCGGACCTCGAGTACGGGCTTCTTTCCGAGGCTGGGAAGGTCGACCGCCGGACCGTCGTGGCCACCACCGTCCACCCCATCCAGATCGTCCGCGAGAACCTGATGGTCACCGGGCACGACATTCCGGTGGACCTCGTGGCCACCCCGCGCGCGGTGATCGAGGTGGAGCGCGCCTACGACCGGCCGCGCGGAATCATGTGGGACCACCTCCAGCCCCCGCAGATCCACGAGATCCCGGTACTGGAACGCATGGGGTACGCCGGCTGACGCCGGCATACCCAGGTCAGAGGTCAGAGGTCATAGGTCAGAGGGCCGTCGCTCCGGCCTCCCGCCTTACCCCAGCTTCTTCAGAACGGGTTCCAAGCGCTCGCTTAGTTCCGGCCAGTCGGCGCCGCCGATCACGCCGTCGGTATCCACCAGTTCCTGGTTCCACGGGTGGACGATGGTCGCGGCGACTATGCCCTCGTCGCGGGCGCGCCGGAGGTTCACCGGGCTGTCGTCCACGAGGATGTGGATCCCGAGGTCCACGCAGCGGGCGATCTTGTCGTAGGAGCAGTGAAGGTCGTCGTAGGGCATCCCGATTGCTTTGAGCCACCGCTCGGTGGCTGCGTACGCGCGGCCTGAGCGATGGCTCGTCACGTGGATCCAGTGCCCCTGCTCGCTCCAGCGCCTCACCGTCTCCACGGCGCCGGGGTATGGCTCCGCCGACAGCACGTTCTCGTCCGAGTGCGTCTCCTCCACGCAAGCGATCAGCTGGTCGCGCTCCAGCAGCGTGATCCCCCAGTCGGTCTGCTCCTCGTACGGGAGCTCCACGCCGTAGCGCTCGCGGGAGATGCGGTCGATCAGATCCCAGTAGTGGTGGAGCGTGGAGTCGATGTCCAGCGCAATCTTCGCCATCCGCTTAGTACGGTACGGCCTCATGGCGAAAAGCTTCCGCCCATCAACCGCGCGGCCGGCGAGCATTCGAGCGGCCCGCCTCGCGGATGAGGGCTACGGCGCCACCGCCCAGCCGGACTGGCGCGAGACCGATTGGCGTGAGCACCTGCACGAGCTGGAGGTCGCCGGCCGCCGGGTGAACTACGTCGATATGGGTTCTGGGGACGAGCCTCCCGTGGTCTTCGTCCACGGTCTTGGGGGCGCGTGGCAGAACTGGCTCGAGAACATCCCGCACGTGGCGCAGGAGCGGCGGGCGCTGGCGCTCGACCTGCCTGGATTCGGCCGCTCGGAGATGCCCCGGCACGAGATTTCGATTTCCGGCTACGGCCGCTGCGTCCACTCGTTCTGCGAGCAGCTCGGCCTGGAGCAGGTCGTGCTCGTCGGCAACTCGATGGGCGGATTCGTGGCCGCCGAAGCCGCGATTCAGTTCCCGCAGCTCGTGGAGCGGCTCACGCTCGTGTCGGCGGCGGGAGTCTCAATCGCCAACCTCATGCGCCGTCCCGCGGTCACCTGGGGGCGCGTGGCCGCCGCGCTCGGGAGCTACGGCGCCGCGAACAGCCACGCCGCGGTCACCCGCCCGGTGATCCGGCATCTGTCGCTCGGCTTCGTCATGCGTCATCCCACGCGGCTGCGCACCGACCTCTGCTGGGAGCAGGTGCACGCCTCGGGCACTCCGGGCTTCCGCGATGCCCTCGAAGCCCTTCTCGACTACGACTTCCGCGACCACCTCGGCGAGATTTCCTGTCCCACGCTCATCGTGTGGGGCAAGGAGGACATGATGGTGCCGGTGAAGGACGCGGACGAGTTCGAGCGCCTGATCCCGAACTCGCGGAAGGTGCTGATGGATGACACCGGCCACGTGCCGATGCTCGAGCGGCCCGTGAAGTTCAACGACTGCCTGATGGAGTTCCTCGCCGAGCCGCGCGAGGCGCCCCGCAGCGAAGCCGAAGCGACGGTCTAGCTAAGCGGTTATCGCGCCCTCGGACGCGGACTTCACCTGCCGCGCGTACTTCGCGAGCGCGCCGGATCGGTACGGCGCCGGGGGCGGCTCATACGCGGCCACGCGCTCGGCGATCTCCTCGTCGGAGAGCTGCAGCCTCAGCTCGCGAGCGGGCACGTCGAACTCGATGATGTCGCCATCGCGTACGGCAGCGATGGGCCCCCCATGGAGTGCCTCGGGTGCGACGTGGCCCGCCATCAGCCCGTGCGTGGCTCCGGAGAAACGACCGTCTGTGAGCAGCGCCACCTGCTCACCCAACCCCTCGCCCACGAGCGCCGCGGTGACGTGCAGCATCTCGCGCATTCCGGGGCCGCCGGCAGGGCCCTCGTTGCGGATCACAACGACGTCCCCCGCTTTGATCTGCGACGCCGCCACGGCCTTGAACGCCTCCTCCTCCGACTCGAACACGCGCGCCGGCCCGCTGTGGTTGCGCCGCTCGTGCCCGGCGAGCTTGACCACGCACCCCTCGGGCGCGAGGTTGCCGCGCAGGATCGCGAGACCCCCGTTCGGCTGAAGCGGGTCATCGAGGGTTCGCACCACCTGCTGACCGTCCCCCTCCTCGAACTTCTCCGCCTCCTGGGCGAGCGTGGTGCCGGCGACCGTGGGAGCGTCGCCGTGGATCAGGCCGGCATCAAGCAGCCGCTTGATCACCAGCCGCATCCCGCCTGCGCGGTAGAGGTCGACGGCGACGAAGCGGCCACCCGGCTTCAGATCCGCGATCAGCGGGGTGCGGGCGCTGATCTCATCGAAGTCGTCGATCGAGAGCTCCACGCCCGCCTCATTCGCCACCGCGAGCAGGTGCAGCACCGCGTTGGTGGAGCCCCCGGTGGCCGCAACGCAGGCGATCGCATTCTCGAGCGACTTGCGCGTGATCACCGTTGACGGCAGCACATCCTTCTCGACGAGCTCCACAACGAGCCGCCCGCAGTCCTCCGCCACCTGGCCCTTCTTGCCGTCCTCTGCGGGGACCATTCCGCTGCCCATCGGCGAGATGCCGAGCACCTCGAACGCCGTGGCCATTGTGTTCGCCGTGTACTGACCGCCGCACGCGCCCGCCCCAGGCGACGCCGCCGACTCGAGCTCGAGCAGATCCGCGTCGCTCATGTCGCCCGCCGCGTGGGCACCGACAGCCTCGAAGACGTTCTGGATCGTGACGTCCTGCCCGCGGAACTGGCCGGGCATGATCGTCCCGCCGTAGAGCATCAGCCCGGGGATGTTGAGCCGCGCAAGCGCCATGACGCAGCCCGGGATCGTCTTGTCGCACCCCGACATCGCGATCACTCCGTCGAACATGTGGCCGCGCGCGACGAGCTCGATCGAGTCCGCGATCACCTCGCGGCTGATCAGCGAGGTCTTCATGCCGGCCGTGCCCATCGTGATTCCGTCCGAGATCGCGATCGTGTTGAACTCCATCGGCGTTCCGCCGGCCGCCCTCACGCCCTCCTTCACGCGCTCCGCGAGGCGGCGCAGGTGGAAGTTGCACGGCATCGTCTCCGTCCAGGTGTTCGCGATGCCGATGATCGGTCGGCTGAGGGCGTCCTCGTCGTACCCGATCCCCTTCAGGTAGGCCCGGGCCGCGGCCCGCTCGGGACCGTCGAGGATCACCCGGCTGCGGCGCCGGGAGTCAGCGGTCACGTCTGGTGCGCCTCGAACGAGCCCGAGCCGCGCTGCTGGCGCTCCCACTCGGCCAGCCGCCACAGATCGCGCCTCACTCGGCCCGGGTCGACCTGGCGTCCGGGCAGATGCATGTTGGCGTTGCGAATCAGGTGCTCCTCGTCGCCCGTGAGGGCCATCCACTTGGCGAGCACATCGTCCGAGTCCGGCAGCCTCGAGTGCGAAATCGCGCGCGTGAGGTCGGGGAACTCGACGCAGTACTCGCTGAGCAGGCGCCGCGTCTTCGGCACGTAGGCGACGATCGGTTTGTGCGGGTAGACGAGGTACGCGTACGCGGGCTCGCCGGTGGCCGGGTCCGGCTGGCCGAGCCGTCCGGCCACGCGGATGAAGCCGAGGTCGCGGTACATCGCCCACTCCTCCTCGTTCACGCACGAGCGCAGCAGCTCGCGGGCCCGCTGCTCGGCGCGCCGCTCGCGTCCGGGGTCGTGCGGCTCGAAACGGTGCCGGCTGCGAGCGCGCCTGCGGACGGCGCGCGACTCCCCGCGGCTCGTCCAGAGGCCGGCGAGCGTGGGAAGTGCGAGCACCACGGCCACGAGAGCGAGGGCTAGAAGAGCAAGCAGCAAGGCGATCAGGCTTCCCGCTCAGCCACCGGCCGCGCGCGGAAAGAAGATCACACGCTCGGCGTCCGTCGGAATCTCCGCATAGTCGCGAACCATCTGCGCCTCCTTGCGCCCATTGCCAGGCGACACGGTGGGCACCGCGGCCCACATCCCTTCGTCGAGCTGGCGGCGGAACTCCTGGATGAGCCGCTCCTCGTCCTCGCGCAGCCGCGGGTCGCCCTCGGCGAGCAGTACCTCTCCGAACCCGGGCTTCATGCGAAGGAACTTGATTGTGGGCCTCCTTTGAAGATCCGCGACCGTCCGCGATCCGTGCGAGCGGGCTTTCGCCGATTATGCCAGAGCCAACCAGGCGGTCGGCGACCGGGTGGAGCGCGCCCGTCCGATGCCGGACGGAGCTCCTTATCAGGCGCCGTCGGGACCGTGAGAGGCCAGGTCGAACACGTCCACGGGTCCTGCCCCAGCCCCCAGGCCGCCGAGACCGTGCGCCACCGCCTCGGACGCGATGGCCTTCGCACGCCGGGCAGCCTCGAGCGGCGCATAGCCCAGCGCAAGGTGCGCGGCGAGCGCCGACGAGTGCGTGCAACCGGAGCCATGAGCAGCTCCGTCCGGATGCCTCTCCCCCGGAATCTCCACCAGCTCTCGCCCGTCGAAGAAGACGTCCACGGCCTGCTGCCGGTGGCCGCCGGTCACGACCGCGTTCGCAGGACCCAGCGCCTGCACTCTCCGCGCGAGCTCGACGGCGGGCACCTCCTCGTCCGGGACGCCACACAGCACGCGTGCCTCCGGAACGTTCGGGGTCACAACAGTGGCGCGCGGCAGCAGCGTGGCGCGCAGGGCCTCCACGGCATCCTGGTCGAGGAGCCGCGCACCGCTCTCGGCGACCATCACCGGATCGATCACCACCGGCGCGCTGCCGGTGTGCTCGAGAGCGTCCGCAACCGCCTCGATCGTCTCGACGTTGCCGAGCATCCCGATCTTCACGACATCGACACCGATGTCCTCCGCCACGGCAGCGACCTGCTCCACGATCGCCCGGGGCGGGAGCGGGTACACCCGGCGCACCTCCACCGTGTTCTGGACCGTGATCGCGGTGATCGCGGTCGCGCCATGCACGCCGCAGCGCGCGAAGGCCTTCAGATCCGCCTGGATGCCCGCGCCGCCACCGGAGTCCGATCCAGCGATGGAGAGAGCGCAGGGAACCCGTCGAGAGCTGTCTCGTGTCATGCGTCCCGAGCATAGGCAGCCTCAGCCGCTCGCCGCCCGCTGGTACCAGCCGATCCCGCCGGCCACGATCAGGCCCTCGGCCTCGAGCTGGCCGAGCGCCGACCGAACCTCCGGCGCCGTCATGCGCGTGCGAGCGACGATCTCGCCAACGCCCTCCCCCGCCTCCACTGCATCGAGCACCGCTCGCAGCCGCGGGGCAAGTTCGGACCCCGGCTCGGCATCGACGCCGCGGGGACCGTTCGGCCCGTAGCCAGGGCCGAAGAGCTCGTCCAGCACGTCCTCCGTGCCGCGGACGACCGCGGCGCCTTCGCGCAGGAGGCGGTTGCTCCCAGCGGCCATGCGCGAAGTGACGTGTCCGGGCACGGCGGCGACCGTTTTCCCCATGTCGTTCGCGAAAACGGCGGTGATCAACGATCCCGAAGGATCTGCCGCCTCGACGACGATCGTGATCGCGCCGAGCGCCGCCATGATGCGATTCCTGGCCGGGAAGCTCCAGCGGAATGGGCGGCAGCCGGGCGGCAGCTCAGACAGCACCACGCCGACCTCACGTACCTCTCGGTGGAGCTTGTAGTGGCGGGTGGGATACGCAACGTTCGGTCCGCACGCAAGTACCGCCACGGGGCGTCCCTTTCCCGCGAGCGCGCCGCGATGGGCCAGCGCGTCGACTCCGAGGGCGAGGCCGCTGATCACGGTGACTCCTGCGACCGCCAACCCCCGTCCGAGCTCCCGCGCCACCTCCGATCCGTATGGCGACGGTTTGCGTGTGCCAACCACGGTCGCGGCCGGCTGTGACAGAAGCTCGGCGAGCCGCTCCGGCTGCCCGGTGCAGTAGAGAACGTGCGGCGGGTCGGAGAGCGGGTGCAGTTCCTGCGGAAACTGCGCCGCGTGGCGGCAGATCGCCGAGACGTCGGCGTCCACTAGCCGCTCCAAAGCTTCGTCGGGATCGAACTGCTCTACGAACCGCTTTGCCACGTCGGCACTGCGGCCGCGTGCAACGCGCTCGATGAGCTGTTCCTCGTCGAGCTCGAGCAGCCGCGACGGCCGTTGCCTGGGACGGTCGAGCAGCCCGGCTATGCGAGGAGCGAGATGCGCGATCAGGTGGCTCTGGCGCAGACACTGCTCGCAGACGCTCACGCGGCCACCGCCAGCGGGAAGTTGAGCTTGTAGCCGAGCGCCTCGTCGACGTCGCTCAGGCGCACCTTGGGACGCCCGTCGAGGTCCGCGATCGTCCGGGCCAGCCGGAGCACCCGGTCGTGGCTGCGGGCGCTGAGCGGCGCGTTGGTGTTGCCGCTAAGCAGGCGCCGCATCGCATCAGCGGGCAGTCTGACGTGCTTGTCGGTAAGCCGGGCATCCATCTCGGCGTTCGCGTGGATGCCGGCGCCCGCGAAGCGCGCCAGCTGAAGCTCCCGCGCCGCAAGCACCCGCTCGCGTACCGCAGCCGAGCTCTCGGGCCGTCCGCGTGCGACCTCGAGCTGCGGCGAGGCGTCGAGCTGACACACCAAATCGATGCGGTCGACAAGGGGCCCGCTCAAGCGACGGTGGTAGCGCATCCGATCCTTTCCGTCGCACATGCAGTCGGACGGCGGGCGCCCGCACGGGCAGCTGTTGCAGGCCGCGATCAGCATCGTGGCCGCCGGGAAGACGAGCGAGCGCTGGCCGCGCGTGACCTTCACGACGCCTTCCTCGAGCGGCTGCCTGAGCGCTTCGAGCGCGGGACGCGAGAACTCCGCCAGCTCGTCAAGAAAGAGAACGCCACGGTGAGCGAGCGTGATCTCGCCCGGGCGCGGTGTGCTGCCCCCACCCACGAGACCTGATGGCGAGATCGTGTGGTGGGGCGCGCGGAAGGGCCGCTCCTGCGCCAGCGTGCCGTCGCTGATGCCCGCAACGCTGTGGACGCGGGTGATCTCCAGCGCCTCCTCAAAGCTCGGCGGCGGAAGGATGCCCGGCAGCCGCCGGGCGAGCATGGTCTTGCCGGCGCCAGGCGGCCCGATCATGAGCAGGTTGTGGCCGCCGGCGGCTGCGATCTCGAGCGCGCGACGGGCGTCGCTCTGTCCGTGCACCTCGTCGAGGTCGGGCCATATCTCGCGCGAGCGGTCGCGCTGAGCCCGCACGGCGGGAGCGGGCGGGGTCCAGCGGCCCGCGACGAGGTCCACCAGACGCTCCAGGCTCGGTGCGCCCAGAACCTCGATCCCGTCCACGAGCGCGGCTTCGGCCGCATTCTCGGACGGCACGATCAGGCGCCGGTAGCCGGCTGCGCGCGCGCCCACAGCGACGGCCACCGCTCCGTGGACAGGCCGAAGCTCGCCGCCCAGGGACAGCTCGCCGCATACCGCGCACGACTCAAGCCGTTCGGGCGGAAGCTGCCGGCTGGCGGCGAGGAGCGCGACGGCAAGGGCGAGGTCGAAGCTCGGCCCGGCCTTCCTCACGTGCGCGGGCGCGAGATTCGCAGTGAGCCGCTGGAGCGGGAATTCGAAGCCTGAATTGAGCAATGCCGCCCGCACGCGCTCCCGCGCCTCGCGCACGGCAGCGTCAGGAAGACCGACGACGGTGAAGACGGGGAGTCCCGGCCGGACGTCGACCTCGACGGTGACCTCCCGGCTGTCGACGCCCTCGAGGGCAAAGGTGGCGATGCTTGCGAGCACAGGCCGAACCTACGTCGCCCTGTGTAACGGCGCTGTAACTGACGTGAAAACTCTGGAACAAGATCGTGACGATCGTGTTGCAGGAGTGGCGCACGCACCTTCGTAACGGCTTTGTCACAGAGCCGTTACGAACTTGTCGCCGTCAGGTGTGGTTCCGTTACAGACCGCTCCGTACGGTCTTCGCATGGCAACTTCACTAGACCCGCGGCGCGCGCTTGGCGAGCTCGGTGAGCGCATCGCGCGGCAGCACCTCGCACGGGCCGGCTACGAGATCCTCGCCACGAACTTCAGGACCCGCTTCGGTGAACTCGACGTGGTGGCCGCGGACTCGCGCTGTCTCGTCTTCTGCGAAGTGAAGACGCGGATTGCGGGCACGCGTCGCGGCCCCGCCGGCCCGCTCGACGCGATCGGACCGAGGAAGCGCGCGCAGGTGCGCGCAATGGCGCGCGAGTGGCTGATGAGCAGTCGCGGGTCGGACCGTCCGAGTCGTGCCGAGCTCCGGTTCGACGCGATCGGGATTCTCATGACGCGCAGCGGCCGGCTGGTCTCGCTCGACCACCTGGAGGACGCGTTTTGACCGGGCTACCCCAGAGCCAGCTGTTGATACGCGATCGACGCGAACGACAGGCGGTGCAGCGGCGAGACGCCGTGCTCGGCGATGGCGGCTCGATGCTCCGGCGTGGAGTAGCCGACGTTCGTGTCGAAGTCCCAGCTCGGGTGACGAGCCGCGGCCCGGCGCATGTAGCGG
>DATEPK010000063.1:0-10289 GCA_035273245.1 Thermoleophilaceae bacterium | reverse complement strand
CCCGGCGGCTCCGGCAAGACGCTGTGCACCGCACGGCTGGCCGCGACCTACGCCGTGGGCAGCGACATTCCGGTGATCGTGCTCACCCTGCGCCCGCGCGACGGCGGCGACGAGCTGCGCTCCCTGCTCGAGCCGTACGCGGTCGGCGTGCACGCGGTGACCAGTCCCGACGAGGCGCGCGCCATTATCGCCGGAGCCCGCGAGCACGCACTGATCGTGATCGATACGCCCACGGTCTCGCCGTCCGCACCGGCGGAGATGGACCGCCTCGCGGCCGACCTCGAGCGGATCGGCGTGTATGAGGTGCACCTCACGCTTCCCGCCACCGTCGGCGGCCACGCGGCCGATGACGTGCTCAACGGCTACGCGCCGCTCGGCGTCTCGCGGATCGTGCTCACGCACGCGGACGAGACCGGCCACGTCGGTCCCGCGGTGGGTCTCGCCATCCGCAGCGGCCGTCCTTTCTCGTACATCTCGAGCGGTACCTCGGTGGATGGTGGCCTATTGCCTGTAAATCCACACGCCCTCGCGTCGATCATCGTGGCATGAGCAGCAAAGCCATCGAACCCGGACAGCGTGTGGAGCTGAAGATCCGCGGGCTGGGCAGTACGTCTGGCAACGTGGAGACCTTCTCTGACACCTCGGTCAGGATCGCGCTGGTGGTGGATCCCGGTGCCGACGCCAAGGCGCTCGGCGATCCGGACGCCACGCTCGAGTTCCCATCCGGCCGCGGCGTCTACCGGCAGGAGGGCTTCGCGCGCTTCGACGGCGCACCCGGCTCGGTTTGCTTCGTCTCGAGGGAGGAGGCCAAGCTCGTTCAGCGCCGCGAGTTCGCGCGCGTGGATGTCCGGCTTCCCGTGATCGTGAAGGTGGGGGGCTGGGCGGCCACCACCTACGAAACGGAGAATCTGAGCGCCAACGGGCTGCTCTTGCGCCAGCCATTGCTGGGGGCGGAGAAGCTCGAGCTCGGCACCGTCCTTTGGGTCGAGCTGGACCTGGGCGACGGCGAGGAGCCCGTGGAGGCGCGCGGCACGGTGGTGCGCGCGGCGAACGGCGGGGCGGTGGGCGTGCGCTACGACCACATCCGCGAGGAGCATCAGGAGCGGCTCGTGCGCTTCGTCTTCAAGACTGAGATCGAACAGCGCAGAAAGGCGCTCGACTGATGGCGAAGAAATCGAAGGGCGACCAGCCCACCACCATCACCCCGGCCGGCGCCGAGGACATCAAGGTCTCCTCTCATCCGCGTGCGAAGAGTCAGATTCGCCGCTGGAAGGGATTCGGCGGCCTGGGCGGGTTCTTCCTGATGGCCTGGCTGTCCTGGCGCTCCGGCACGGACTTCGTCCACCTCGGCCTGCGCGCGCTGCTCGGCGGCGTTGTGACTTACGTGGCGGTGTGGGCAGCGTCCGTGTACGTGTGGCGGCAGATCGCGATCGCGGAGGTCCGCGAGCGCGCTCGCATCCTGGCCGAGCGCAAGTTCGCCGCGCTCGACGCGGCCGAGGCGGAGCGCGCCGGCTAGCGGGATGAGCCATGGAGCCGATCCAGCCAATCGGCCCGCGGGTCTACGAGATCCCGGGCGTTGAGCGGGTCTCGCACCGCGTAGACCCCGACCAGCAGAAGCGCGAGCAGCAGAAGCGCGAACAGCAGCGCAAGCACGAGCAGCGGCAGGATCCTGACGAGCCCGAAGAGGACGACGGGATGCCGCACATCGACGTCTGCTGCTAGCCCCGTGACAACGCGCTGACCGGGTGGCTCAAGGCCGCAGGGGCGCTGCCGAAGAACTGAACGTGGCTCCGTCCCGCACTGAAAAAGCCCCTGGGATCCTTTGGATCGGCCCATACGAGGAAGCGACCGGCCTCGCGGACGAGGTGCGCGGCTTCCTGCGCGCGCTCGAGGCCCGCGGCCACGCGCCCGCCGTGCGCTCGAACTTCAAGCCGCGGCACAACCTCGCGCTGCTGCCCTCGGACCGGCAGATGGTGAACCTGCAGAGGCGTCGCGAGGTCAGCGCGCCCGTCATCGCCATCCACCACTACATCACCAGCAAGAGGCAGTTCGACGTGAAGGGCGTGCCCAACGTGGCGCGCGCGATGTTCGAGACCGACAGCCTGCCCCTCGGCTGGCGCGATCTCCTGATCACGCGCGACGAGATCTGGGTGCCGTGCGAGCACAACGCGGAGGCGTTCAGGCGCGGCGGCATCCCGTCGTCCAGGCTGCGCGTGCTCGGTGAGACGATCGACTTCGACCTCTTCGACCCGGGCATCGACCCCTACCCGCTCGACATCGAGGAGGACCGCTTCGTCTTCCTCTCCAACTTCGACTTCGGCGAGCGGAAGGGCTGGCGCCAGCTGATCGCCGGCTGGGCGGAGGCCTTCACCGCCGACGATGGCGTCTGCCTCGTGCTCAAGACCGGCTCCTACACGCACGGCGAGGCGTACGCGGCGGAGCGCATCACGAGCTACGTGCGGGAGCGCTTCGGCGCAGGAGCGGTGCAGCGCATGGCGCCGATCGAGATCGTGTCTGCCCGCCTGCCGGCAGCCGAGCTGCCGAGCGTGTATGCCGCCGCCGACGCCTACGTGCTCGCCTCTCGTGGCGAGGGCTGGGGCCGCCCGTACATGGAGGCGATGGCGATGGGGCTGCCCACGATCGGCAGCCGCTGGAGCGGCAACCTCGACTTCATGAACGACGCGAACAGCTTCCTCGTCGACGGCGAGCTCGTGCCGGTTGCCGAGGACGCCGAGGGCTACCCCACGAAGCTGACGAAGGGCCACAAGTGGTTCGAGCCGGACGTCGATTCGCTGGCGGCGCGCATGCGCGAAGTGGCAGCGGGCGGCGAGGCGGTGCGTGCCCGGACTGACGGCACCCGGGAGGAGCTCATCGAGCGCTTCGGCACCGACGCGATCGTCGACCGCATCCTGGAGCTGGCGTCCGGCCTATTCGACCGCCTCTCACGGCCCTACACCTGCGCCATCCGCGGCCCGCTCGGCAGCAACGCGTCGCTGGCCGTCGTGAACGACGGCATCGGCAGCGCTATCGAAGGCGGTGGGGGCAACGTCCTCTATCGCGGCGTTCAGACCGACCCGGTCGTGGCGGAATTCCCGGGCGTGAGCCACTCGTGGCCGCCCAACTTCGACGCGGTCACCGTCGGCCCCATGGTCGTGATCCTTCCGTGGGAGTACGGCTCGCCACCGAAGAAGTGGGTCAACGAGGTGCACTTGAGGGCCGACCGTGTGTGGGTGCCGAGCGCCTACGTCCGCGAGGGCTACATCGAGGCGGGAATGCCGCCCGGCGTGGTGGAGGTGGTGCCGAACGGCGTCGACCTCGAGCGCTTCAACCCGGACGGCCCCGCGCGCGAGCTTCCGAGCAAGGCCGCGTGCACGTTCCTGTTCGTCGGCGGCAGCATCTGGCGCAAGGGCGTTGACGTGCTGGTGGACGCCTGGGCTGAGGCTTTCGGCCCGGACGACGACGTGCAGCTCGTGATCAAGGACTTCGGCACGACGAGCCACTACCGCAACCAGACGGCGGGCGAGGCACTGGCCGAGCTTGCTGACAACGACGAGGTGGCGCCCGTGATCTACATGGACGAGGAGATGAGCCTCGACGAGCTGGCGGCGCTTTATCGCGCGTGCGACGTGTTCGTCACGCCCTACCGCGGCGAAGGTTTCTGCCTCCCCGCGCTCGAGGCGATGGCCTGCGGCCTTCCCGTGATCCACACCGCTGTCGGACCCACGAACGAGTTCGTGCCCGAGGACGGAGGCTGGAGGATCCCGGCGGAGCGCGCGCCGCTGCGCCCGGAGACCCGGCTGCCCGAGCTCGTGGACGACGGCTACGTGCACGAAGCGGATCCGCACGCCCTCGCAGAGATCCTCCGCGAGGTGGCCGCCGCGCCCGAGGAGCGCCGCGCTCGCGGGGCGTCGGCGCACGTGCGCGCGCAGGACTACCACTGGGAGCGTGTGGCGGCGATCGCCCGGCAGTCGCTCGACACGCTGGTGGAGGAGGAGCTGCCGCTCGCCCGTGCGATCGGCGCCGCTGAGCTCCCCCGGCGCGATCAGCTTGTGGTGTTCGCCCCCGACTGGGACGACGAAGACGTGTGGGCGCCGGCGCTCGAGCGCTGGGCCGCCGCAATCGGCTCGGCCGACCCGGTCACGCTCGCTCTTTATGTGCCCGACGGCAGCGATGCCGCCGCTCTCGCAGAGCGCATCCTCGGCCGCCTCGGCGCCGCCGGCATCGGCGAGAGCGAGCTGCCGGACCTGGCTCTATGCGAGCCCGAGTCGGTGAGCCTTGCCAGCCTCGTGGCCGCGGCCGACGCGGTCCTGGTCCCGGCCGGTGCGGTGGCGGGTCCGGCGCTAACTCGGCGCGCGCGCCGGATACTCGACGCCGGGCATGACGACATCGAGTCGTTCGCCGCGTCGATGAAGACTCACAGCGGCGATCAAGAACTGCTGCTCGCCGCCGATTAGCGGGAGTGAAGAGATAAGTAGCCTGTGTGCACAGGCCCGACGAAGGACCCACTAGACATGCCCAAGGTGCTCATAGTTGAAGACAGCCCCACGCAGGCGCTGCGCACGCGTATCGCTCTCGAGTCGCAGGGATTCGAGGTGTCGATCGTGAACGACAGCCGCCAGGCTGTCGACACGGCGAAGTCCGAGCAGCCCGACGTGGTCCTCTCGGACGTGCGCATGCCCGGTCTTGACGGCTTCCAGCTCACCGAGGCGTTCCGCGCCGATCCTGAGGTCGGTTCCACGGCCATCGTGCTGAACAGCGCCACCGTCAACGAGGACGAGGACAAGGCCCTCGCTCTCAAGCTCGGCGCGCAGGACTACATCGACAAGGGCCTCGCTCCGGACGCCCTTGCTTCCGCGCTCAACAGCGCCATCAGCAGCGCCGGCTAGGGCGCTCAAGTAGTCCGCGGCCCTGCCGAATACGCAGGGCGTGCATCCGTCCGCACCCCGTCCCTCGGACGCCAGTCCGTCGCTCGGCTACTCGACCTGAACAAGGAAGGCTCAACTGATGGCGGAACCACGCCAGATGATCTACCTCGGCGACCACCGCGCGCTCACGCGGACCGTCTTCGGGCACAAGATGTTCCTCGACACGCGGGACATCTCGCTCACCCCGCACCTCCTGCTGGACGGCTACTGGGAGGAGTGGATCACGGACATCTTCAAGACCATCGTCAAGCCGGGCATGACCGTCGTCGACATCGGTGCCAACGTCGGCTGGTTCACCCTGCTGTTCTCGATGCTCGTCGAACGCGAGGGGAAGGTCGTCGCCTTCGAGGCCGACCCTGATACGCACCGGCTGGTCTCGCAGTCGATCGACGTCAACGGTTTCGGCGACCGCACCTGCGTCGAGCAGTTCGCCGTGGCGGATAAGGCCGGCGAGATCAAGTTCCACCGCTTTGCCGACCACCACGGCAGCAACAGCATCCACGACGATTCCTTCAGCGCTGCCGAGGAGTTCGGAGACTCGCTCGAGACGATCACCGTGCCGTCGATTTCGCTCGACGAGTACTTCGGCGACAGCCACATCGACGTGATCAAGATCGACGCCGAGGGCGCGGAGCCGCTGATCATCGAGGGTGCGAAGAAGCTGCTCGAGCGGCACGACCGCCTGCAGCTTGTGATCGAGTACGACCCGCGCAACCGCGCGGGGATCGAATCGCTGCTCGAGCTCGGCTACCAATTCTCACGCATCACGGAGTCCTCTCAGCTGGAGCCCGCCACGCTCGACCAGCTCGACGCCGGCGGCAACCTCGAGATGCTGCACGTGATGCGCCCGGCTCCGAATCGCGCGCCTGTCTCGATCGTCGCGCATGGTGACGAGCTCTTGGCCGCGCCGGAGCTGCTCGACGCGTTCACGACCGCGTTCGGCCGCGACGACACCGTCACGCTGATCGTCTCCGCCCCCGAGGCGAGCGCCGAGCAGATCGAATCCGAGTACCGCTCGCTGGTCGAGCAGCGCGGGCTCGCCGAGGCGGGCGGCGCGGAGGTCGTGATCTCCCCGCTCTCCGCCGAGGAGATCCGCCAGGCGGGCGTCCCCCTGCATGTCTTCTACAGCCGTAGGGACGACTTCGGGCCATTCGCCGAGCTGCCGCGCATCGACGACACCGAGCTCGGCGCTCTGCGGGTGATCCGCGACCGGACGGCCGCCGAGCACGCAGCCGCCGTCTAGGTCGCCTTCGGGTAGGACACGCGTCGAAAGCTCTCCAGTAACGGCGCTCCGATCCGATCACTTCAGCCATGACCACCACCGCCCTGAGCGAGACTGAAGCTGGCTCGGCCGCAGCCACCGAGCTCGTCGTCTTCCGCATCGACAAGTCCGAGTACGCCCTGCCCGTTGAGAACGTGGCGGAGATCCTTCGCATGGTTGCCATCGCACCCGTTCCCGAGGCGCCCGAGTGGCTGCCCGGTGTGGTCAACCTGCGCGGCAAGGTCATTCCGGTGATCGACCTTCGCACCCGCCTCGGGCTTCCGCGCATGGAGGCGGGGCTGAACACCCCGATCATCGTCGCCGAGACCGACGGTCAGCTGGTGGGCCTGGTGGCGGACTCCGTCACCGAGCTCTTGAGCGTGCCGCTCGACTCGGTGGAGCCCCCGGACGCGCGGGTGGGCGACGCGAACGCCGTCGAGGCAGTGGCCCGAGCGGGCGAGCGCCTTCTACTGATCTTCGACCTCGAGCGCGTCTGCGCCGGGTCGCAGCAGCACCTGGCAGGCCGATGAGCGCGGGGGCGGGCGAAGTAACGCTCAGCCCCGCGGACTTCGACCGCTACAGGGCGATCGTCCGCCAGCGCGCCGGCATCGAGATCCCGGACGCTCGCAAGGTCGACCTCGAGAAGGGGATCGCCGCGGCGCTCGAAGCGAGTCGCTCGCAGAACGTCGACGCGCTGTACGACCTGCTCGCGGAGAAGGGCCCGCGCGGCGCCACCGCGTTCGAGGCGATGGTCCCGGCCATCACCATCAACGAGACGCACTTCTTCCGCAACCGCCCGCAGATGACGGCGCTCGAGAAGGAGATCCTGCCGCAGCTCATCGAGGCGAAGCGCGAGACGCGCAAGCTTCGCATCTGGAGCGCGGCCTGCTCCTCGGGTGAGGAGCCGTATTCGCTCGCGATCCTGATCGACCGCCTGCTGCCCGACCACGACAAGTGGGACATCCTCATCCACGGCACAGACATCGATCACCTGGCGCTCCAGAAGGCGCACACGGGCCTCTACGGCAACTGGTCTTTCCGCGAGGTGCCGCAGGACATCAAGGACAGCTACTTCACGCGCGTGGACGAGCACCGCTTCGAGCTCGCGCCGAAGATTCGCCGGATGGTGCGCTTCTCGCGCCTCAACCTGGTGGACGACCTCTACCCGTCCCCCGAAACGGTCACCGACCGGATGGACCTCGTGGTGTGCCGCAACGTCCTCATCTACTTCAAGGAGGAGACGATCCAGCGGATCGTCGACCGCTTCCATGCGTCGCTCGTGGACGGCGGCTGGCTCGTCGTCGGTCATGCCGAGCCGTCGCAGGAGATCTTCCACCGCTATCAGGTGACGAATTACCCGGGCACAATCGTGTACCGGCGGTCGCGTACGGGGCAGGGCAAGCCGATTGCGCCCAGCATCTCGATTCCGGCGGTGCCGGTTAGGTCGGAGGTCGGAGGTCGGAGGCCGGAGGTGCCTAAGCCTGTTGTGCCGCGGCGGCCTGCTGCGCCGGCTGTTAAGCCGGCTTCCAAGGTTCGGACGTTGCGGCCTGTTGGTGGCAAGCAGGCTGCTGGAGTTGTCGCCGCTGGTCCCGCCGATGAGGCTTACAAGCTGTTCCAGGCGGGACGCTCGGGTGATGCGATCAATGAGCTCGAGAAGCTCGCGGCCGAGCAGCCGACGGACTACCGGGCGCCGTACCTGCTCGCGAAGATCTTCGCCAGCAAGATGCGCTTCCCGGAGGCCGAGCGGTGGATCGACGTGGCTCTGAAGAACCGCGAGCTCGCCGCCGAGTCCCACTACCTGCGCGGCATCGTGCTGCAGGAGCAGGGCAGGCTCGACGAGGCCCTCGAGGCCTTCCGCCGCAGCGTCTTCCTGGACCAGGGCTTCGTGCTCGGCCACTTCGCCGCGGCCGGCGTGTTCGGCCGAACCGGCCAGATCGCCCGGGCCAAGAAGTCGCTCGCCACGGTGGCCGAGCTGCTCTCCGGCCGGCCGGCTGCCGACGTGCTGCCCGAGGGCGACGGCCTCACCGTCGGTCGGCTGCAGGAGCTCGTGTCGCTCCAGCAGCAGCTCGTTGCCTAGCTTCCGCGGGCTTGCGACATCCCGCCAGGGCTGCGGCGAAGAAATCCGCGTCAATTCTTACGAGCAGTAAGTGAAGTTCTCGACGCGGGGGCCGACTACTGGGCCGACCACCACCTCAGACCCCGGAGTTCCCATGCATCCCCAAAAGCTTCTCGCGAACCTGAAGGTCCGCAACAAGATTCTCGTCTCCTTCGCAGCGGTCGTTCTGCTCTTTGCAGTCGCGCTGGTTATCGGTTGGTCCGGTATCTCGGGCGTTGCCAACCAGCTCGGCGCCGACTACTCGAATGCGCTCGTGGCCAACGCCGGCGGCGCGGCAGCCCGCGACATGGCGTTCTCGCAGGCACGGGACGTGGCGGACCGCGGCAAGACGACCAAGGACCATCAGTCCGACGTCGCGGCTTTCAAGGCGGAACTGCCCAAGCTTCGGTCGGTTGCGAAGACCAAGGCCGACCGGGCCGCGTTTGCGTCCATCCAGCAGAAGTTCGCAGCCTGGGGCACGCTTGACAACAAGGTGGTCGCACTGGTGAGCAGCGGTCACGTCGACCGGGCGGCGGCTCTCGTGGACGGCTCCGCCAACGACGCGGGCGACGCTTTGTCGAGCTCGTTGGACGGCTACGCCGCCCTGGTCAAGGGGGAGGCCCGCACTCGGGCGAACGCCGACACCTCGAGCCAGCACACGAAGATGCTGATCTTCGCGCTGCTCGCACTGATCGTGGCCGGCGTCGTCTCATTCTTCCTCGGCCGTGTGGTGAGCCGGGCGGTGGCTCGCGTGAAGAGCTTCGCCGGCAACGTCGCCGACGGCGATCTCACCGAGCGGCTCAACGCGACGACCAAGGACGAGTTCGGCGAACTCTCGGGCACGCTCGACGAGATGGTCGAGAAGCTCGCGGCGATGTCCGGTCAGATGCGCGAGAACGCGCAGGCGGTGAGTTCGTCGGCGAGTGAGATTCTTGCGACGGTGAATCAGCAGACGGCGGGTGCGAATCAGCAGTCTGCTGCGATTAACGAGACGACGACGGCGACGGAGGAGATCCGGGCGACCGCCGAGCAGGCAGCCCAGAAGGCGGACGAGGTTGCCGAGCAGGCCCAGAACGCGGTGCGCGTGTCGGCCGAGGGTGCCGAGGCGGTTGAGGCCATCGTGGCTGGCATGGGTGACATTCGCGAGAAGGTCGCCGCCATCGCCGGTGACGTGCAGGCTCTGTCTGAGCAGACGGCTCAGATCGGCGAGATCACGAACGCCGTGAACGACATCGCGGATCAGTCGAACCTGCTGGCTTTGAACGCGACGATCGAGGCCGCTCGCGCGGGTGAGCAGGGCAAGGGCTTCGCGGTCGTGGCCGATGAGGTGCGCAACCTCGCGGAGCAGTCGAAGCAGTCGACGGCTCAGGTGCAGACGATTCTCGAGGAGATCGAGCGTGCCACGCGCGCGGCGGTGTCCGCTGCCCAGGAGGGCACCGAGGTTGTTGAGCAGGGCACGCAGCTGGCCGAGCGAGCGGGCGAGATCATCGCCCAGCTTTCGGAGGCCAACGGCATCGCCGCCCAGTCCGCTCAGCAGATCGCGATGGCGGTGCAGCAGCAGAACGCGGGCATGGACCAGATCGCGCAGGGCATGCAGGAGACGAGCCAGGCGACGAACGAGTTCGTCGCGGGGGTGCAGCAGTCCCAGGCCGCGGCCGAGGGGCTCAACCAGGTCGCGTCGGTGCTCAACGAGCTGGCGGCGCAGTACAAGGTCTAGGCCAGAGGCCATAGGCCACAGGCCAGAGGCCAGAGGCCACAGGCCACAGGCTGTCGAGCCCGGCAAAAGCCGGGCTCGACCCTTTTCGGGCCGGCGAAAGGTGAAGGTCATCGAGGCCTCTTCCATGACCTCTGACCTCTGACCTCTGAGCTCGGCCTGTTGCCCTCAAGACGCGCCCTTTTGGGCCGACTATCCGGACCATGGAGCGGCGGGAGGCCGCCCGCCCGATCCAGGAAGGAACCCCCTCACATGTCAGACATCCAAGACTTCATTCCCGAGGCTCCCGCTCCC
>DATEPK010000062.1:0-10721 GCA_035273245.1 Thermoleophilaceae bacterium | reverse complement strand
GTCACGTTCAGCGGCACGGTTGCCCCGGATGCCACGGGCCACGTGATCTACCTGCAGCGCCAGAACGCCGGCGGCAGCGGCTTCCACACGGTGAAGGTGCAGAACGTGGCGGCCGGGTCCGTGTACTCGATCACGCGGCGTTTGTTCGTGCCCGGCACGAAGGTGTTCCGGGTGCTGATTCCGGGCGGCCCGCTGAACCAGGGCGCGGCGAGCCAGACGTTCACCATCACGGTGAATCCGGCCTCGCCCCAGCAGGTGAACGGCTCGCAGCCGGACACCACGAACGAGGGGCAGTAGCTCCTACTGCGGTGCGAGAGGGGCCGCGGCCGGGTCAGGCCGCGGCCCTTCGCGCTTGCAGGGATGGGCATGGATCACGATTGGCTTGCCTCGCCTGAAGGCGACCAGCACGTGGTCGCCTGGGCGCACGGCGCACTGGCAGGCTCTGCAGCTCAGCTGGTCGAGCCAGCTACCCGGCTCTACCAGCAGCAAGCTGCACCCCGATTGGCCATGCACCGATGTTGCTGCGCGCGCGCCCGAGCGTCGATACTGCGGTTGCGTGATGTGGCCTAGGCCGCTCGGCCGAGCACGAGCCCGTCGCCGAGCGCCTTCGCCACGAGATGCGCGCGCGAGCGAGCGCCGGTCTTCAGCATCGCGTTGTTCACGTGCGTGCGAACGGTGTTGTGGCTGATCTGAAGCTGGTCGGCGATCTCCGGACCAGTGTCGCCGAGCGCGATCAGGCGCACGATCTCGAGCTCGCGCTCTGACAGCCTGTGGCCTTCGCCCTCGCGCTCGTGCAGCTGGCGGCGGAAATGCCGTCCCGCCATTGACGTGCCGAGTGCGACGAAAAGGACCAGCTGTGTACCTGTGACGATCGCCGGATGCGCCGCGAAGTGCACTCGCACCGCCGAGTCATCGGGCAGCCGCATCGCGGCCTCGCCGAAGAACTCGTCCCTGCGCAGGAGCTCCAGCCACTCTTCCTGAGTCACGAGCGGGCCGCCCTGCACGAGCTCCCAAAGCGGGCGGCCGATCAGGGTGCTACGGCGGCGATGGAGCAGCCTCGCGAACGCCGGGTTGACGTCGACCAGCGTCCGGTGGATGTCCACGAGCAACATCGCGTTGCGAGAGCGCCTGAAGGCGGCGTTGAAAATGGCGTGCCAGCCGCCCGCACCGATGGGGCGCGGCGCCGAATCCCGGACGTCTTTTGCGGGAGCCGCCAATTTTGGGCCACTGGTCGGGCCCTGCATCTTAAGTCCGGTCGGCTCAGCTAGCCGCTAAGCGCGAGGCAAGCACGAGGGCGCGGCACTATACGGACGCGGCAGGTCGCCTAATGGACCGCCACGTGCTCGCCAGGCGCGGGCCGCACGGCGGGGACCGCGAGCGCCGCGACCACCGCGAGCGCGCCTGCCACGATCGCGCCCGCCACCGCGCCGTGGGCGTAGCCCTGGGCCAGACTGGTGCCGCCGCTGAGCGCGACCGCCGAGAAGATCGACACGCCGAACGCGCCGCCGATCTCGTGGGCCGTCGTCATGAGCCCCGACGCGAGGCCCGCCCGCTCGCCGTCGATCTCGGACATCCCGGTGACCGACACCGAGACGAACACGAGCCCTATCCCGAGCCCGAGCGGCACGAAGCCGGGGAGGAGGTTGGCGAAGTAGCCGGCGCCGGCGCCTGCCCGGCTGAGCACCAGCTCGCCGCCCGCGACGAGCGCCAGTCCGGCGATCACCACAACGCGCGCGCCGAACTGCTCGAGGAGATGAGGCCCGGCGTGCGCGGCAAGTCCGATCACGAGCACGAGCGGCAGGAACGCGAGCCCGGTCTCGAGCGCCGAGCTGCCGAGCACGTTCTGGAGGAACAGCGAATTGAGGAAGAAGGTACCGACCAGGATGCCGGTGGCGCCGAGCATCACCGCGGCGCTCGACACGAGCGAGCGCACCTCCCAGGTGGCTGGCGGGATCAGCGGCCGCGTGGAGCGGCGCTCGATCCGCACGTGGGTGGCGAGCACAACCGCGGCCGCGGCGATCAGGACGATCGTCTGCAGCGAGCCCCAGCCGTGGCGCGAGGCGCCCTCCACTCCATAGACGAGCACAACGAGCCCGGACACGAGTGTGCCCGCGCCCGCCAGGTCGAGCTCTCGCAGCGAGCCGCCGGGGGAGCCGGCGATGGGCACGAGACGGGCAGCGAGCAACGTCGCCGCGATCCCGATGGGGACGTTGATGAAAAACACGGACTCCCAGCCGAGCGATGTGGTGAGGATTCCGCCGAGCAGCACTCCCGCCGCCGCGCCACCCGCACCGATGGCGCCCCAGACGCTGAGCGCGGTGGTGCGCTGCGCGCCGCTGTAGGTGGTGGTGATGATCGACAGCGCGGCGGGGGAGAGCATCGCCGCGCCGAGTCCCTGCGCACCGCGCGCGACGATCAGCGCGGCCGGAGTGGGTGCGAGCCCGCTCGCCAGCGAGGCCGCGGTGAACAGCACGAGGCCCGCGATGAACACGTGCCGTCGCCCGAGCAGATCGGCCACGCGCCCGCCGAGCAGGAGCAGACCACCGGTGAAGAGCACGTATGTGGTGACGACCCACTGAAGGTCGCGGGGAGCGAAGCCGAGGTCATGCCCGATCGATGGCAGCGCGACGTTCACGACCGTCACGTCGAGGATGACCATGAACTGCGCGACGCAGAGGAGCACGAGCAGGGCCCAGGGCCTGCGCTCATCCGAGTGCCGGCTGGTTGTGGCAGCGGAGTGATGCATGGCGGCGTTCCTTCTTGGTTGACAGTGGTGTAAAGGGAACGTAGCGCATGGTTTACACTTCTGTCAACTCATGAACGTCACGGGAGACGAACACCCGCGGCGGGCCATCGCCGAGCGCAACGTCGCGGCGATCCTCGACGCCGCCGAGCGGCTGCTCGCGCGCCGCGCTCAGCCGAGCATCTCGGCGGTGGCCGCCGAGGCGGGCGTTTCACGGCCGACGGTGTACGCGCATTTCGAGGACCGGCAGCGGCTGCTCGAGGCGCTCGTGGAGCGCGCGGTCCGGCGCGCGACGGCCGCGCTCGAGTCGAGCGACCCCGAACGCGGCCCGGCCATGGAGGCGCTGCAACGGCTGGTCGCATCGAGCTGGCAGGAGATCGGCCACAACGAGGACATCGGCCGCACGGCCGCCGCCGAGCTCAGCGCGGAGGCGATGCGGCGCGCGCACGAGACGGCGCGCGCGGTGCTGGCGCGACTCGTGGAGCGTGGCCGCCGGGAGAAGGCTTTTCGCACCGACGTCCCGCCGGCGTGGCTCGTCACGAGCGCGCTCGCTCTGATTCACGCGGCCGCCGAGGCGGTGCGCGAGGGCGAGCTCGAGCCCGACTCCGCGCTCCAGGTGCTCAGCGCGAGCGTCGTGTCGCTGTTTCGCGCCTGATCAGCCGGCCGCCACGGCCACGCGCTCGTCTTCGCCGGACGCGCCCCGCGTGCGCCGTGAGGTGAACACCATCGTCCCGTCGTCGATCGGGTCGTGGCGGAGGGTCTTGATGTCGCGCGGGTAGTTCTGGCGCAGCTGCCAGGGCGCCTTCGACCCCTGCTTCGGGAACAGGTGCAGCGAGCGCAGCACGTAGCCGGCGTTGAAGTCGAGGAACGGCTGCTCGGTCACCGTCGGGTCGCGCTGCTCGGGCGTCGCGACGTCGTACCCGTGCTCGTCCATGTGCCGGAGCAGCCGGCAGACGTACTCGGCCGTGAGGTCCGCCTTCAGCGTCCACGACGCGTTCGTGTAGCCGACGGTGAACGCCATGTTCGGCACGTCGCTCAGCATCATCGCCTTGTAGGCCATCCGCTGGGGGATCTCCACCTCCTCGCCATCGACGGCCATCTGCACGCCGCCGAGAGCGAGCAGGTTCAGCCCGGTGGCCGCCACCACGATGTCGGCGGGCAGCTCCTTGCCCGAGCGGAGCTTGATTCCGTGCTCTGTAAACGTCTCCACCTCGTCGGTCTCGATCGAGGCGTGGCCCTGGCCGATCGCCTTGAAGAGATCGCCGTCCGGGACGAGGCAGAGGCGCTGGTCCCATGGGTTGTAACGAGGCTTGAAGTGCGTGTCGATGTCGTAGCCCGGCGGAAGCTGGCGCTCGAGCCCGTGCCGGAGCAGCTTCTTCATCAGCTGGGGACGGCGGCGGCTGAGCCGGTAGCTGAGCGCCTGCAGCAGCACGTTCTTCCAGCGGATCAGCCAGTAGGCGGTGCGCACGGGCAGCTTGCGGCGAAGGAACTCGGCGATCGGATCGATCGCGGGCAGCGTGACCACGTAGGTGGGGGAGCGCTGCAGCATCGTCACGTGCTCGGCCTCCCCGGCCATCGCCGGCACGATCGTCATCGCCGTCGCGCCGCTGCCGATCACCACCACGCGCCTGCCGGCGAACTCCAGGTCGTCCGGCCAGTGCTGCGCGTGGAAGAACTCGCCCTTGAAGCGCTCCACGCCCTCGAACTCCGGCAGGTAACCCTGGTCGTAGCGGTAGTAGCCGCCGCAGATGAAGAGGAAGTGGCAGGTGAAGTGGACGGTCTCCCCGGTGTCGCCGCGGGTGGCCTCCACGGTCCAGCGCGCGTCCTCGCTCGACCAGTCCGCGCGAACGACCTTGTGCCGGTAGCGGATGCGGCGGTCTATCCCATAGTCGCGCGCGGTCTCGCGGATGTAGTCGAGGATCGCCGGGCCGTCGGCGATTGCCTTCTGATCCGTCCACGGGCGGAAGCGGTAGCCCAGCGTGTGCATGTCGGAGTCCGAGCGGATGCCGGGGTAGCGGAACAGATCCCACGTGCCGCCGCTCGCCTCACGGGCCTCGAGCAGCAGGTAGCTGCGCTGCGGGAACGCGTCCTGGAGGTGCGCGGCGGCGCCGATCCCCGAGAGGCCGGCGCCGACGATCAGGACGTCAACGTGCTCCGGAGGAGCCGTGCCGTTTGAAGAGGATTGCGGTGACGCAGCCGTCATGCAGGGCTGCATGCTCGCAGACGCGGCGGATCTGGTCCGCCGATTCCGCCGCGGCGGGCGTGCCGGCCGCCCGCCATCCGGGCGGAACGGCCGGCACGCCGAGCAGCGGCGTTCGCCCCAGGATCTAGAGGCCGAGAGCCGCCTTGACCGCCTGTCGGAACGCCTTGCGCGCCGCGCGAACCGCCTGGTGGCGTGCCTTCGCCGCGGGGCGTACGGCCTGGGCGTAGGTGCGGAACGCAGAGCGCATCTGCGGCAGGTCGGTGCGCAGCGCCGTGCGGTACGCGGCGCGCGCATCCGCACAGGCCTGCGAGGCGCGGTCGGCGCGGCAGGCGCTGCGACGCGCCTGGCGGGCGGCCTTCAGGTCTGCCTTCAGCGGGGCGATGGTCGCCTTCAAGGTCGAGCGGGCGCTCGCGGTGTCCGCCTTGAACGTTTCGTTCGCCTGCTTGATCGCGGCGTCGCGCGTGGTGCAGGCCGCCTTCAGGGCGGTCACCTGGTCGGCGGTGAACCGTGCGGGCG
This sequence comes from Thermoleophilaceae bacterium, assembly GCA_035273245.1. Classification (GTDB taxonomy): domain Bacteria; phylum Actinomycetota; class Thermoleophilia; order Solirubrobacterales; family Thermoleophilaceae; genus JAICJR01. The sequence continues at coordinate 5,259 of DATEPK010000062.1, read as the reverse complement.
TGCGGCCGGCCTCGAGGGCGTGGCAGGGCACGCCGCGCTCGCGGAAGTGCGGGAAACCATGGTGATGGTGCCCGCGGTGCGCCATCGCGGAGCCCGGCACCGCGAGCGTCAGCATCAGGCCGGCCGTGACCAGCCGGCGCGAGTTCAGGATCTTCATCAACGAGCCTTTCCTAGCAGTGGTGATGCATGCCCCTGAAGGGCGGGGCAGCCTGACTCAAACAGCAGCCGGCAGCCGAAGTTGCGCGCGCCTACCGCCGAACGTTGCCGAGCGCGGCTATCTGACCGGCCAGCCACTGGCCCTGGCTCTGTCCCTTCGCGAGCGCCGCTTCCATCGCGGCGTACTGCTGCTTCAGGCGGTCCTGCTTGGCCTGAAGACGGCGGTCGATGTCGCTGATCTGGTCCGCGAGCTGGCGGCGGTTGGTCTCTTCCTGCGCGATACGCGAATCGATCGTGCCGCCGGACTGAGTGTTGGGATGCACGAGCCCTTCGAGCTCGCGCGAGAAGCCGCCGTCGCCGAGCGCGTCCCCGAGGAAGCGGCGCACGGCATCAGGGTCGGAGGCGAGCGCGGCGTCGAGCTTGGTGTCGTCGAGCGTGAGCTTGCCGCGCAGCGCGTCCTGGTTGAGCGTGCCGGACCCCGTGGTCGCGCCCGTGGTGATGCCGAGGCTCGCGAGGCTGTTTATCCCGCCCGCCGCGCCCGGCAACGTAAAGCCTGCGGCGGTGGTCCGGATCCGGCTGAGCAGGCTGTTCAGCGCGGTGTCTCCGCGCAGCACACCCTTGGCGGCGTCCGACTCCGTCTGCGCGTTCGGCACCCGGTCCTCGGTGAGCTTCCCGGTGATGAACTCGAGCGTGGAGTTGTACTGGTCCACGAAGCCGTGGAGCTTGGCCTTCACCGCGTTCAGGTCAGGACCGGGCGCGCTCACGGTCACGGTTGCCGGGTTCGACCCCGTCACGCCCTTCAGCGTGAGCTGGAGCCCCGGGATCGCGTCGGTCACGGTGTTGCTCGCAGAGGTGTGAGGCACGCCGTCGACCGTGAGCCGGGCGTCGGCGCCGGCCGAGTACTTGTCGGCGTCCTCCTGGATGCTCGCGCCGGTTGCGATGAAGCCGCCCGTGGCGCCGGGCGTGCGGCTCGAGAGAACGAGCTGCTGCGCGCCGCTCAGGGGATCGGTGACGACAGCCGCGTAGGCGGGGGCGTGCGACGCGGAGTTGATCGAAGAGGCGAGCGCTGCGATGTCGGTGTGCGCGGGCACCGGGATGGTCGTCGTCCCGATCGTGATCGTGCCGTCCTCGTCCTGCGGCGTGTAGTCGAACGTGCGCTGCTCCGCGTGCGCCAGGCGGGTCACCTCGATCTGGTAGCCGCCCGGCCCCGATGGGCCGAGGCGCGTGACGGCCACGCGGTTCGGGTCGGTGCTCTCGGCGCTCTGCGTGTCCGCCCACAGCCCGGCCGAGCGCAGCTCGCGTGCGGCGTTCTCGAGGTTCTTGAGGCGGGTGTTGACGTCCTTCAGCGCGTTCTGCCGCACCTGCGAGACGCTCTGCTGGAGCTTGAGCCGGTTCTGCGGGCCGCGCTCCAGCGAGATCAGCTGCTGGATGATCGAGCTGGTGTCGATTCCGGAGGCGAGTCCGGAGAGGCTGAGGTTGTTGCTCATTCGCGTCTGAGGGGTCGGTGAATCGTTCGTTGTCAGGCGCGCGAGTGCTCAAGTGATCGGCGCCGCCGGCCATTTCTTAAGAGCTCTCTTACGACGAACTCCAGATCTGGATCTTCTCCAGAGTTGAGCTAGGCTGCGGCGAGTCGATGGCGACCGTCCACGAAGCCGCTCTTCTGCGCCGGCATGGGGTGCAGGTCACCGCGCAGCGCATCGCCGTGCTGCGTGCCGTGTCGGGGCGGCCGCACAGCACGGCGGCCGACATCGACGCGATGGTGCGCGAGGAGCTCGGTGCCGTCTCGCTTCAGGCGGTGTACGACGCGCTCGGGGTGCTCGCGGACAGGGGGATCATCCGCCGGATCCAGCCCGCCGGATCGCCCGCGCGCTACGAGGACCGGGTGGGCGACAACCACCACCATCTGATCTGCCGCACGTGCAACCGGATGGTCGACGTGGACTGCGCCGTCGGCTTCGCGCCCTGCCTCACCGCCGCGGACGATCTCGGCTACGAGATCGACGAGGCCGAGGTGGTCTACTGGGGCCGGTGCCCCGACTGCGTCGCGGCCGCAGCGAGCTTTGAGAACGAAACAGTGAGCGAGTAGGAGGAACGACATGTCCGTCAGCGAGAGCGAGAACCCGGCAATCGAGGCCCCAACCCCGGAGCGCGAGCGCCCGCGGACGAACCAGGACTGGTGGCCGAACCAGCCGAACCTGCAGGTTCTCCACGCGCACTCGCCGATCGCGAAGCCGCAGCCGCAGGACTTCGACTACCGCGAGGAGTTCAAGAAGCTCGACGTGGAGGCGCTCAAGCGCGACATGTTCGAGCTCATGCGGAGCTCACAGGACTGGTGGCCCGCCGACTACGGCCACTACGGGCCGCTCTTCATCCGCATGTCGTGGCACTCCGCCGGCACGTACCGCATCGAGGACGGCCGCGGCGGCGGCGGCCAGGGCGCCCAGCGCTTCGCGCCGCTCAACAGCTGGCCGGACAACGCGAGCCTCGACAAGGCGCGCCGGCTGCTCTGGCCGATCAAGCAGAAGTACGGCAAGAAGATCTCGTGGGCCGACCTCATCGTTTTCGCCGGCAACTGCGCGATGGAGTCGATGGGCTTCAAGACCTTCGGCTTCGGCTTCGGCCGCGAGGACATCTTCGAGCCCGAGGAGATCTTCTGGGGGCAGGAGGACACGTGGCTCGGCGACGAGCGCTACAGCGGCGACCGCGAGCTCGCGAAGCCGTTCGGCGCGGTGCAGATGGGCCTGATCTACGTCAACCCGGAAGGCCCGAACGGCGAGCCTGATCCGCTGAAGGCCGCGAAGGACATCCGCGAGACGTTCGCCCGCATGGCGATGAACGACGAGGAGACGGCGGCGCTGATCATCGGCGGCCACACCTTCGGCAAGACGCACGGAGCCGTGGATCCCGACAAGATCGGGCCGGAGCCCGAGGCGGCCCCGCTCGAGCAGCAGGGCATCGGCTGGAAGAACAGCGAGGGCACCGGCGTGGGTCCCTATGCGCTCACGAGCGGCATCGAGGGCGCGTGGACGAACGAGCCCACGACGTGGGACAACGGCTTCCTCGAGAACCTCTACGAGTACGAGTGGGAGCTGACGAAGAGCCCGGCTGGCGCGTACCAGTGGACGCCGAAGGACGAGTCCGCGAAGGACAACGTGCCGGACGCGCACGACCCGTCGAAGAGGCACGCCCCGATGATGCTCACCACGGACCTCTCGCTGAAGCTCGACCCGATCTACGGGCCGATCACCAAGCGCTTCTACGAGAACCCGGACGAGCTCGCCGACGCCTTCGCGCGCGCGTGGTACAAGCTGCTCCATCGCGACATGGGGCCGGTCTCCCGCTATCTCGGCCCGTGGGTGCCTGAGGAGCAGCTGTGGCAGGACCCGGTGCCTCCGGTCGACCACCCGCTGATCGGCGAGCAGGAGATCGCCGCGCTGAAGGACAAGATCCTCGCGTCCGGCCTGACGGTTCCGCAGCTTGTTCGCACCGCCTGGGGCGCGGCGGCGAGCTTCCGCGGCACGGACAAGCGCGGCGGCGCGAACGGGGCGCGCATCCGGCTCGAGCCGCAGAAGGATTGGGACGTGAACGATCCGGCCGAGCTGGCCGAGGTGCTTCCGGTGCTGGAGAAGATCCAGCAGGAGTTCGACGGGCAGGTGTCGCTCGCCGACCTGATCGTGCTGGGCGGTTGTGCCGCAGTCGAGAAGGCGGCCCGCGACGCCGGCGTGGACGTCACGGTGCCGTTCACACCCGGCCGCACCGACGCCTCGCAGGAGCAGACGGACGCGGACTCGTTCTCCGTGCTCGAGCCGAAGGCGGACGGCTTCCGCAACTACATGCAGGCCGGGCAGACGCTCTCGCCCGAGAAGGAGCTCGTGGAGCGGGCCAACCTGCTCACCCTCACCGCCCCCGAGATGACGGTGCTCGTGGGCGGCATGCGAGTGCTCGGCGCGAACCACAAGGGATCGAAGCACGGCGTCTTCACCGACCGTGTAGGGACGTTGACGAACGACTTCTTCCGCAACCTGCTCGACATGGGCACGCAGTGGCAGAAGGCCTCGTCGAACGGCTCGGCGACGGCGGTGTACGAGGGCCGCGACCGCGCCAGCGGCGAGCTCAAGTGGACCGCCACGGCGGCGGACCTCGTGTTCGGCGCGAACTCGATCCTGCGGGCGAACTGCGAGGAGTACGCGTGCGACGACTCGCAGGAGGCGTTCGTGCACGACTTCGTGGCGGCCTGGGACAAGGTGATGAACCTGGACCGCTTCGACTTGCGGTGAGCGCCCTCTAGCCGTGGACCTGGTCGACCCGCTGATCGAGGACTACGCGCTCGCGCATACGAGCCCGTTCGCAGGACCGCTCGCCGAGGCGGCGCGGCAGACGCGCGAGGAGATGCCCTCGCCCGGCATGATGACCGCGGTGCCCGAGGGGCGCCTGCTGCAGGGGCTGATCACGCTCACGGGCGCGCGGCGGGTGCTCGAGGTGGGCACGTTCACGGGCGTGGGAGCGCTGCTCATGGCGGAGGCGCTGCCGGACGACGGCGAGCTCATCACCATCGAGCGCGATGCGGGTCACGCCGCGATTGCGCGTGGCCATTTCGAGAAGAGCCCGCTGGGCGGTCGCATCACCCTCATCGAGGGCGACGCGCGCGAGGAGATCGAGCGCCTCGCGGGTCCCTTCGACCTCGTCTACATCGACGCCTGGAAGCCCGACTACGAGCACTACTACGAGGCGGCGGTGCCGCTGCTCTCGCCCCGCGGCGTGATCGTCGCGGACAACGTGCTGCTGAGCGGCCAGGTGCTCGACGCCGGGGGCAACGACTCTGCGCGCGGCATCGTGGCCTTCAACGAGCGCGTGCAGGCGGACGAGCGCGTGCACAACGTGCTCCTCACGGTGGGCGACGGCCTGATGCTCGCCTGGCCGGCCTAGCTAGTAGAAGCCTTCGCCACGGGCGTAGCGCTCCGCGCGCGCCCGCTCGTGCTCCTCGACGTCGAGGTCGGGCAGGCTGATCAGCTTGAGGATCTCGCCGTGCGGCGGCAGCTCGCCGCGGTCGATGTGCTTGTCCGGGTTCCACAGCTCCGAGCGGATCAGCGCCTTCGGGCACTG
>DATEPK010000061.1:0-10792 GCA_035273245.1 Thermoleophilaceae bacterium | reverse complement strand
CAGGAGGACTGGGCGATCTGGCGCTTCACCGACAGCGGCGGCCCCGATACATCCTTCAACGGGAGCGGACGGGCGACCGTGTCCCTGAGCAGCGGCACCGACGTGGCGAACGCCGTGGCGATCGACGCCGAGGGCCGAATCCTCGAGGGCGGCTCGGCCTACAACGGCTCGGACGACGACTTCGCGCTCGTCCGCTGGACGCCGGCGGGTGCGCTCGATCCCTCCTTCGGCAACGGCGGGAAGGTGCTCACCGACTTCGGCCCGTCGAGCATCGATGACGCCTTCGCCATGGTCCTCGACCCAAGGCAGCGGCCCGTGCTCGCGGGCTACTCCGGCGGCGGCTTCGCCCTCGCCCGCTACGTGGACGATCTGGTGCCCCCGGTGGTGACGATCACGTCCGGCCCCGCGGAGAACTCGCTGACGAACAACCGCAGGCCCACGTTCGGGTTCACCGTCAACGACCCCACGGCAACAACCGGCTGCGCGTTCGACCTGCTCGCGGCCGTGGGCTGCGCCTCGCCGTTCACCCCGGGCTCGCCGCTCGCCGACGGGCGCCACACCCTTGCCGTGGGCGCCACCGACCTCGCCGGGAACGTGGGAGGCGCCCAGCGCACCTTCACCGTGGACGCCACACCGCCCAGGCTGAGGATCACCGGCCACTCGAAGATCAAGACCCGCCATCGGCGCGCGCGGGCGCGCTTCCGCTTCAAGACGAACGAGCACGCCACCTTCCGCTGCAAGCTCGACCGGCACAAGACGAAGCGCTGCAGGTCCCGCTACCGCACCCCGAATCTGAAGCGGGGAAGGCACAAGCTCACGGTGGTTGCCACCGACCGCGCCGGCAACCACACCCGCAAGGTAAAGAAGTTCCGGATCGTCCACCGCTAGGCGGATGTGAGGAGGATGATTGGGCCATGCCCAGTCATCAAACAATTCGATTGAGCGCCGGCCGCCACAAGAGCGCCTCCGCCGGCGCCTGCGTGATGGAGCTCGCGTCGATGCTCGCTCACGAGCCGTTCAGCGACCGCCCGGGAACGGCCTCGCCCGTGATCGCCGCCTTCCTGCGCACCTACAACGACGGCCTGGACGACGACCTTCGCCAGGAGCTGTATCCGCTCGCGTCGCTGATCGTGGGGAGCGCGGGCAGCCGCGGGCTCGAGGAGGCGCGCGCGAGCCGCTGCCTCGCGTTCGCCGAGAGCCTGGGCCACCATCTGCCGCGTGGCCGGGCGGCCATGGGGATGGCCACGCCCGAGGCGAGCGGCACATGGGCCGCACACGCCGCGCTGCGAACGGGCCCGGCGCCAGAGGTGCACGCCCAAGCGCTCACATTCGCGCGCGAGCTCGCGCTCATGCGCGAGCGGCACCGGCGGCGGCTGCCGGCTTGGCTCGTGGGCCGCGACCCGGCGGAGGTGATCGCCGAGGCGACGGAGGTGCGCGAGCAGGTGACGCCTCTCCCCTAGGCGCCGACCGCGGCGTGAAGCTCGCGCGCGGCCGCTGGCCGCCCGCTCGGGTAGTCATCCCGATCGGGTGATGCGCCCCGGCGCCGCGGCCACGATGCTGCGGCGTCATGACGACTATCGGCTACGCCGAGCGGCCCGCCGCAGCCTCCTCGCCCGGGCTGTTCGGCCGCGTGATGGGGCTGGTCGCGCTCACCGTCGGCTTCGCCACCTTCGGCGTGTGGGCGGGCCGGGGCCTGGGTGGACCGGGCTGGTTCATCGCGTGGATCCTCGCGTTCGGCTGCCTGATCGGCCTGAACGTGGCCAACTCGCGCGGCAACATGAGCCTCGCGCTGGTCTTGCTGTTCGGCTTCGGCCTCCTGATGGGCGCGAGCGTCGCGACCACCGTCAACTACTACTCCGCCACCGATCCCACCGCCGTCCGCCAGGCGTTCGGGGCCACAGCCCTGTTCGTCGGGGCGCTCGGCGCCGGCGGCTACTCGGTGCGCCGCGATCTGTCGTTCCTCTACCGGATCGCGTTCTGGCTCCTGCTCGCCCTGCTCGTGAGCGGGATGGTGCTGATCTTCGTCCACATCCCGTCGATCTACACGGCGTGGTCGATCGCCGGGCTCGCGATCTTCGGGCTCTACACGGTGCTCGACTTCAACCGCCTTCGTCACGGGGGAACGGAAGAGGCGATCCCGCTCGCGGCCGGCATCTTCCTCGACGTCCTGAACGTCTTTCTGCTCTTCCTGCGGCTGTTCGCGCGCTCGTCCTGACGATGCTCGTCAATCGCCGAGGCCGCTGGCGTCGAATCCCCGCAGCCGCGCCGCGTCGGCCAGGATGTCGATCTCGACGATCTTCCCGTCCGCGACGATGAAGCCGCCGACGCTGACGAGGTGGCCGTCGCGGAACCCCGCCATGCCAACGGCACCGTTGACCAGCACAGCGCGCGCGTCCCTCGCGGGGCGCGAGAAGATGAGCGCACGCTCCGCCACGGCACGCGATCCGTGGATGACGCCCGAGAGCTCCGGCTGATTCGCGCCGGCGTCGGCTCGGAGCACCACGTCCGGATCCAGCACCGCGAGCAGGCCCTCGAAGTCGCCGGCACGCGCCGCGGCGAGGAAGGCATCCACCACCTCGCGCTGGCGGCGAAGGTCGGGATCCGGCGCGGGAGCCGCGCCTCGCACCCGGCCGCGGGCTCGGCTGGCGAGCTTGCGCGCGGCGGCCGGCGTGCGGTCGACTATCGGCGCGATCTCGTCGAAAGACACGCCGAACATGTCGTGCAGCACGAATGCGAGTCGCTCGGGTGGCGAGAGCTGGTCGAGCACCACCTGGAGAGCCAGCCCCACGGCGTCGGCGAGCAGCGCCTCGTGCTCGGGGTCGCGCTCGTCTTCGGCGCCGATCACGGGGTCCGGGAGCGGGCCGCCCACGTACTCCTCGCGGCGCGCCCGCCGCGTACGCAGCATGTCGAGACAGACGCGTGCCACAACCGTGGTGAGCCAGCCGCCGAGGTTCTCCACCGCCTCGGTGTCTGAGCGGTTGAGGCGCAGCCATGCCTCCTGCACGGCGTCCTCAGCCTCGCTCAGCGAGCCGAGCATCCGGTAGGCCACTCCGCGCAGCCGCGGCCGCTCGCTCTCGAACTGTGCGGTCACAAGTTCGGCCTGGGTCATGCGTCACATCCTCTCGCTCGGATTCGTCAAAGGGATGACGGACCAGACGCTCCGAATGTGACCGGCAGAAGGAGACCCCCTCATGACCAACCAGATCTACAGCACTCCAGCCCTCGACGAGGAGACCCACGTCACCGGCCTGCTCGTCGGCGCGGGCATCGTGCTCACACAGGCGTTCGCCATCTTCCCCGGGCTGCTTCCGTGCCTACTGCTCGCGCTGCCGTTCGTCCTGCCGCCGCTGATCCTCGGAGTCGCGATCGCGATCCCGGTCCTGCTCCTCCGCGCGGCATGGCGGCTCCTCGCCGCGGCTGCTGGGCGCGCGTCACAAATGCTCGGCGGGATCCGTCATACGGGCGAAATCGAGACGAGAGAGGCCATCCCCCATGGAAGCATCACCCACTGAACGCTCGTTCCTCGCCACGCGCCGCGGGAAGCTCACGCTGGCGCTGCTCTGCTCGGTCGCGTTCATCGACTTCATCGACGCATCGATCGTGAACATCGCGCTGCCTTCGATCCGGCGCGCGCTCCACGTGTCGGTGCAGGACCTGCAGTGGGTGCCGAGCGCTTACCTGCTCACCTACGGCGGCTTCATGCTGCTCGGCGGGCGCTTCGCGGACCTGCTCGGGCGGCGGCGTGTGCTGCTCGCCGGTACCGCGGTGATCGGGGTCGCGTCGCTCGTCGGCGGCTTCGCCGAGAGCGCCGGTGTACTGATCGGCGCGCGGCTCGTTCAGGGCATCGGCGCGGCGATGATGCTGCCGGCCGCGCTGTCGCTTCTCACCACGCTCTTCAAGGAAGGCTCGGACCGAAATACGGCGCTTGGCGCTTGGGGCGGGGTGGGCGGCCTCGCGTCCGGGGCCGGCGTGCTGCTTGGCGGCTTCCTCACGGAGGGGCCGGGCTGGCGCTGGGTGCTGTTCGTGTACCCGCCTGTGTGCCTCGTCGTGATGGCGGCCATCTACCGGTTGATCCCGGACGATCGCCGCGCACGAACAGCGAACTTCGACCTCCTCGGTGCCACGCTCGCAACGAGCGGCATGCTCCTGCTCGTCTACGCGCTCGTGAAGGCGCCCGACGTGGGGTGGGGCGCCACACGCACGATCGCCGAATTGGCCGGTGCCGGCGTGCTCCTGACGGCGTTCGTCGTGAACGAGCAGCGCAACCCCAACCCGCTCCTGCCGCTCTCGATCTTCCGCATCCGCGGGCTTGCCGCCGCGGATGCGACCCAGCTGATCGCCATCGCAGGATTCTTCGCGATGTTCTTCTTCCTCACGCTCTACATGCAGAACGTGCTCGGCTACTCGCCGATCAAGACCGGCCTCGCGTACCTACCGGTCACCGCAATCGTTGGCGTCACCGCGGGCGTCACATCGCAGCTCGTGTCGCGTGTCGGAACGCGCGCGCTCATCGTCGCCGGCTCCCTCATCGCGGCCGGGGGCGTCTACTGGCTCTCGCGGATCCCGGTGCACGGCTCGTACGCCAGCGACCTGCTGCCGGGCCTCGTGATCATGTCCGTGGGCCTCGGGATGGTGTTCGTTGCGAACACCACGGCGGCGAACGCTGGTGTGCCGCCGGACAAGGCGGGCCTCGCGGCCGCGCTGCTGAACGCCTCCCAGCAGGTGGGCGGCGCGCTGGGTCTCGCGATCTTCTCCGCCATCGCCACGAGCCACACGAACAATCTGCTCGCCAGTGGAACCCCCGTGCCTGACGCTCTCACGTCCGGCTTCCACCGGGCGCTCCTCACGAGCAGCCTCTTCCTCGTGGCGGCCGCGGTGATCGGGCTGAGGGCGACGAACGCGAAGGCGGATGCGGTGCCGGTGGCGGCGCCGGAGACGGGCTCAGTCGCCGCTTAGCGCGTCGACCAGCTCCTTCTTCGACATCTTCGTGCGGCCCTTCACACCCGCGTCCTTGGCGCGCTCCACGAGCTCGTCCTTGCCGAGCGATTCGAGCTCGTCGCGGTCGCCGTCCTCGGACGGCTCCTCCCGGATCGGCCGCCCCGCGCGCGCGTTGGCGAGCGTGCGCTCGAGGGCCGCCATCAGGTCGGGCGTGGACTGCGGCTGCTTCTCCGGCTCGGGCGCCTCGATCTTTCGCCGCTTGCGCTTGTCCTCGATCACGCGCCGCAGCCGCTCGCGGTAACAGTCCTCGTAGCGGTCGGGCTTCCAGTCGGTGGAGAGCTCCTCGATCAGCGCGACGGCCTGGTCGAGCTCCTTCTTCGACGGCTTCTTCCCGCCGGTGGGGACGTCCGAGGTGGGACGCACCTCGTCGTGGAAGAGCATCGTGGTGAGCGTGAGCGCGCCGTCGCGCACGCGCACCGCGGCGAGGTACTCCTTCGTCCGCATCACGAAGCGCCCAAGCGCCGCGCGGCCGGACTTCTCCATTGCCTCCACGAGCAGCCGGTATGCGCGCAGCGTCCCCTCGCTCTCTCCCGAGGGCACGAGGAAGTACGGATGATCGAAGTAGATCGGGTCGACGTCGGCGAGCTCGACAAAAGCCTCCACCTCGATCGTGCGCGTCTTGCGCGGCTGCACCGAGCCGAGCTCCTCGTCGGTGACCACCACCTGCCTGCCGTCGAGGTCGTAGCTGTGCGCGACCTCCTCCCAGCCCACCTCGATGTCCTCTTCCTTGCAGAAGCGGCGCTGCTCGATGCGTGCCTTGTCCTTCTCGTGCAGCTCGTTGAAGTGGTAGTCGAGGTCGCGCGCGGCGCTCACGAGCTGCACCGGCACGTTCACGAGGCCGAAGCTCAGCGAGCCGCTCCAGAGCGCGCGTGCCATGACTACTTCCTGCTCCCCACGCTGGCCTCGAGCGCGGCCATGAGATCGTCGCCGTGCTCCGGCTCCTCCTGCTCGGTGAGGTCGATCTCCTCGCCCTTCGCCTTGCGCTTGATCAGGTCGAGCACGGCGTCGCGGTAGGTGTCCTCGTACTTCTCGGGATCGAACTCCTCGTCCAGCGCGTCTATCAGGCGGTCCGCCATCTGCAGCTCCTGCTTGCTCGGCTTGCGGCCGGCTGACGGCAGCTCGAGATCGTCGCCGGACACGATCTCGTCGTGGAAGCGGAGCGTGTGAAGGACGAGGACGTCGTCGAGCGCGCGCACGGCCACGAGGTACTCGCGGTCGTGGAAGCTGAAGCGCCCGATGCCGGCACGCTCGCTTCGCTTGAGCGCCTCGTGCAGGAGCCGGTAGGCGTCCTTGTCGTCGCCTGCGCCCACGTGATAGGTCCGGTCGTAGAACACCGGGTCGATCTCCTCTGCCGGCACGAACTCGGTGAGGTGCACCACCTTGCCGCGGTCGCCGGCTGCTGCCTTCACCTCGTCCTTCTCGAGCACCACATAGGTGCCCTCGGACACCTCGTAGCCCTTCACCACGTCGTCGTAGTCCACCTCCTTGTCCTCCTTGGTGCAGTAGCGCCGATGCTCGATCTGCGCGCCGTCGCGCATGTGCACCTCGTGGAAGTGGACCGTCTTCGACTCGGTGGCCGAGTAGAGCTTGATCGGCACGTTGACGAGGCCGAAGGTGATCGTGCCATTCCAGATGGATCGTCGCGGCATGCGGGGCGGTTACCCGGTATGGCGTGCTGCCACGCGCGCTCGGGTAACAGGCGGGGCGTGATCCGCAGCGCACTGTCCCTTGCCGCGTCAGCGAGCGAGGCGCTGATCGGCGCCGCGCCGTGCCCCGAGCTCTCGCAGGGCGAGGTGATCGGCGAGGTGGAGAACCGGCCCTGGCCCGAGCCGCGCGAGCCGTGGCTCATGGCGCAGACGTGGCGGGACCTGCTGTTCGCGCACTGGCGCGTACCGTCCGAGGTGCTCCGGGCCGCGCTGCCGCGCTCGCTCCCGGTGGACACCCATGACGGCTACGGGTGGGTCGGCGTCACGCCGTTCGAGCTATGCGGCCTGCGGCCGCGAGGCGGCGTCCCGCTGCCGTGGAACTCGCGCTTCCCGGAGCTGAACGTGCGCACGTACACCACGGTGGGCGGGCGGCCCGGCATCTTCTTCCTGAGCCTCGACGCCGCCAACCCGCTCGCCGTCGCCGCCGCTCGGCGCGCCTACCGGCTGCCGTACTTCCGCGCGCGGATGGAGATCGCACGGCGGGGGCCCGTCGTGCACTACAGCAGCGAGCGGGTGTCGTCCGACGGCGCGCCGGCCGAGTTCGATGTGTCGTACCAGCCGGCGGGAGAGGTGTTCAAGCCGCAAGCGGGCTCGCTCGACTACTTCCTCACCGAGCGCTACTGCCTCTACACGGTCGACGAGCAGGGCCGGCCGCTGCGCGGCGAGATCCAGCACCCGCCCTGGCCGCTCCAGCCCGCGGAAGCCACCATCGCGCGCAACACGATGACCGCGCCCTGGGGAATCGAGCTGCCGGACGAGGAGCCGCTGCTGCACGTCGCTCGCCTGCAGAATGTGGTGATCTGGCCGCTGCGCCCCGCCGCGGACTGATCGCTTCAAGTGGCCGAGAGCAACCCCACACAGCCTCCACCCTCTGTCCCTGAAGAGCGGATGGACGCCCTGTACGGGCTGCCGCTCGAGGAGTTCACTCCGCGCCGCGACGAGCTCGCCAAGGAGCTGCGTGCCGCCGACCGCGAGGCGGCCGCGTGGGTGAAGGGGCTGCGCAAGCCGAGCGCGGCGGCGTGGCTGCTCAACCAGCTGGCGCGCACGCAGCGCGCGGACGCAGGGCGGCTGCTCGAAAGCGGCGACGCGCTCCGCGCCGCCCAGGACAACATCCTCGCGGGAAAGGGCAGCTCCGGCGAGCTGGCCCGCGCGGCGGTCGAGCACGACGAGGCGATGCGCGCGCTGATGGGCAAGGCGCCCGGGCTCTTGAGCCGCGAGGGGGTCTCCCCCAGCCCCACCACCCTCGACCGCGCCGCCGAGACCCTGCGCGCCGTCGCGCTCGACGAGCACGCACGCGACGAGTTCGCGGCCGGCCGCCTCACCCGCGAGCACCGCGCAAGCGGGATGGGCTTCGCGGCGGGCGCGCCGCCGAAGGCGTCGCCCAGCCGAGGGAAGCAACCACCGGACCGCACGCAGGAGAGGGAGCGCGCACGAGCAGCAGTGGAGACGGCAAAAGCGCGCCACCAGGCCGCACGCGAGGCGGTGGTCGAGCTGGGGCGCGAGCTACGCGAGGCCGAACGCGACGCCAAAGCCGCCCAGCGCCGCGCCGACCGAGCAGCCACAGCCCTCGCGCGCGCACGCGAGAAAGAAGCACAGGCACGAGAGCAGCTGGACGAGGCGCAAGCGGCAGCCAAGCGGGCCTAGCCCTCCGACCTCCGACCTCCGACCTCCGACCTCAAATAAGAACCATTCTCATTCTCATATAAGCTATTGCAGGCAATGCACCGCCTGCTCCCCCTCGCACTCCTCCTCCTGCTCGCCGGCTGCAGCGCCACCGCCGCCCCCAGCCACGGCCGCCTGCGCGTGGTGGCGGCAGAGAACGTCTGGGGCAGCCTCGCCGCCCAGCTCGGCGGGGCCCGGGTGCAGGTGACCAACCTGATCAACAGCCCCGCGGCCGACCCGCACGACTACGAGCCCACGCCCGCGGACGCCCGCTCAATGGCGGAAGCGCAGCTCGCGATCGTGAACGGCGCGGGCTACGACTCCTGGGCGCAGAAGCTGATCGACGCGAACCCGGTGTCGGGCCGAGTGGAGATCACGGCCGCCGATCTCGTCGGCGCCAAGGCGGGCGACAACCCGCACCTCTGGTACTCGCCGCTCGCGGTGGCGCGGATGGTCGACTCGATCGCCACCGCATACATCCGGCTCGACCGCAAGCACGCGGCGTATTACGACCAGCGTCGCATTCGTTTCCGCAACGGCGCGCTCGCGGGCTACGAGTCGCTGATCGCCTCGATCCGCAACCGCTTCGGCGGCACGCCGGTGGGAGCGTCCGAGAGCGTGTTCACGCCGCTTGCCCGCAGCCTCGGGCTCAAGCTCGTCACACCCGCGAGCTTCCTCGACTCGGTGAGCGAGGGGAGCGACCCCACGGGCACGGCACGTTCGACCGTGGATAGCCAGATCACTGGGCGCCAGATCAAGGCGTGGGTCTACAACAGCCAGAACGCGACGCCGGATGTCCGCCGCCTCACGGCGGAGGCGCGCGCGAACGGCATCCCTGTCGCGACCGTGAGTGAGACGCTGACGCCATCGGGCGCGACGTTCCAGGCCTGGCAGGAGAGCCAGCTCCGCTCGCTCGAGCGGGCCCTCGGGCAGGGGACCGGGCGATGACCCGCGAGGAGGCCGTGCGCTTCGACTCGGCAGAGGTGCGCCTCGGCGGACGTGTGGTGTGGAGCGAAGTGAGCCTCGCCCTCGGGCAGGGCGAGTTCGCCGCCGTGCTCGGCCCGAACGGCGCCGGCAAGTCCACGCTTCTGAAGGCGATGCTCGGCCTGCTGCCGCTCAGCGCGGGCTCGGCGAGCGTGCTTGGACAGCCGCCGGGCGCGGCGAACTCGCTGATCGGCTACCTCCCCCAGCGGCGCAGCTTTGACGCCGCGGCACGCATCCGCGGGGTGGACATCGTCAGGCTCGGCCTCGACGGCGCGCGCTGGGGGGTGCCGCTGCCGGGAAGCGCGAGCGCGGAGGCGAAAAAGCGGGTGCGGGAGGCGATCGAGCTGGTGGGCGCCGCGCCGTACGCGCACCGGCCGATCGGCCGCCTCTCGGGCGGCGAGCAGCAGCGGCTCCTCATCGCCCAGGCGCTGGTGCGCCGCCCCCGGCTCTTGCTCCTCGACGAGCCGCTCGACAGCCTCGACCTCACCAACCAGGTGTCGGTGGCCGCGCTCGTGCAGCGCATCTGCCGCGAGGAGGGCGTGGCGGTGATGCTCGTGGCGCACGACGTCAACCCGATCCTCTCCTACCTCGACCGCGTCGTGTACTTCGCCGGCGGCACCGCCGTCGACGGCGCGCCGCGCGAGGTGATCACCGCCGACACGCTGAGCGCTCTCTACTCGGCCCCGATCGAGGTGCTCGAGTGCTCGGACGGCCGGCTCGTGGTGGTGGGCACGCCCGAGCCGCCGTCGATCCACCACCCTCGCCACGCGCACGAACATGCACATTGACGAGCTCTTCCAGTTCCACTTCATGACCAACGCGCTGATCGCGGGGACGATCGTGGCGGTTACGGCCTCGTCGGTTGGCTGGTTCATGGTGGTGAGGCAGCAGGCCTTCGCCGGCCACACGCTGTCGGTGATCGCGTTCCCGGGAGCGGCGGCCGCGGCCCTCGCGGGCGTGCCCGTGGTGATCGGATACTTCGTGGCGTGCGCCCTCGGCGCCGTGGCCATCGCGGGCGTCACGGGCGGCGAGGCGAGGAGCATCTCGCACGAGTCCGCGGCGATCGGCTCCGTGCAGGCGCTCGCGCTCGGGCTCGGCTTCCTGTTCGTGAGCCTCTACCACGGCCTGCTCACAGGGCTGAACTCGCTCCTGTTCGGCACCTTCCTGGGCATCACCGACTCGCAGGTGCTCGTGCTGCTCGGCATCGCCGTCGCCGTGCTGGTCGTGCTCGCCGCGGTGGCGCGGCCGCTGCTGTTTGCGTCCGTGGACGCAGACGTTGCTCGCGCCAGCGGCGTGCCGGTGGGCGCACTGTCTGCGGCGTTTCTCGTGATGCTGGGGCTGGCGGTGGCGGCCACGAGCCAGATCACGGGCGCGCTGCTCGTATTCGCCCTGCTCGTCACGCCCGCGGCCACGGCGCAGCTGCTCACGCCGCGGCCCGCGCT